>DAOWMA010000169.1 GCA_030643345.1 Spirochaetaceae bacterium | reverse complement strand
TCTACTATTATAGATAGTGTGATAAAAATGCACACTATTTCTCCAGGGTTTCATCGCCAAATTTCTATCATAGCAAATGAAGATCCCGATATTAAACATATAGTCTTAAAAGAAGAAGAGAAAATCCAACAGAATACACTTAATCTCCTTCTTCAACACAAAGATCTAATCAGGGTAGGCGATATCGAAACGGCAGCTATTATTATAAGCAGGAGTATAGAAGAAATTGTTCATACAATTATATTCTCGCAAGTACCCTTCGATCAAACACGTCTTGTTACAGAACTTGTTGATATGATTTCACGATATCTTTTTGCTGTTTAAATATATAAAATCCCTCTCGTATCTGGTTCTGCTTATTTCTCATACTCCGCCTGAAAAGCACGGGTAAAGGCTTCCCGGCTTACATCTTCAATGGTAAAAAAATCTGTAAGATGGGATTCTATGAATGATATAGCGTTGCTGATAGATCTGTAATGATCAATCATGGAATCGATTATTGATGAACGGGAAAATGATGTATCATTTGTGACCCAATTAATAGAAAAGTAAAATAGAGTAACATCTATAACAAAGAATAATAGTGGTATATAGTCTACAAAGATATGGATAAACATAGATTTTTTGCAAATTGCCCTAAAAATATGGGAGAACTGTCTGCGATCGAAATAGAAGGACTGGGGGGAACTGATATAAAAACAGCTCCTGCCGGAGTTTCCTTTTCCGGCAGTCTGGAAACAGCTTACAGAATGCTTATATGGTCCAGAATATCCGGACGCCTGTTTATGGAGTTTTCAAACTTTGAAGCAGACTCCCCGGATGATATCTACAATAATACAGGTAAAATCGACTGGCAGCTTGAAATGGGTCTGGACACCACCTTTTCAATCAGTTGTGATCTTATAAACAGTACCACTGCCAACCATCCGAATTTCGCAAGTCAGCGTGTAAAGGATGCCATAGTTGATCAGTTTAGAGATCGAACAGGATCGAGACCCTCTGTAGATGCCGGAGATCCTGATTTACGGATTCATATTCTGTTAAAACAGAATACTGGGACCATAAGTATCGAACTCTCGGGAAACAGCCTTCACAAGAGGGGTTACAGAAGTACCGGTGGTCCTGCAACACTTAAAGAAAACCTTGCAGCTGCCCTGCTTATCCGCAGCGGATGGAAGGAAATAGCAGCAGATGGTGGTTCTTTTCTGGACCTGTTCTGCGGCTCCGGCACCCTTCCAATAGAAGCAGCACTTATTGCCGGTGATATTGCCCCGGTCCTGATAAGCGGATCACATGGACCGGTCGGCTGGCATAAACATGATAAAATACTATGGGATAGTCTCATAAAAGAAGCAGAAGAAAGGAAAGAGAGGGGAAAAGCGAAAATTCCATCAATAGTCGGATGGGATAACAATAAAGGAGCAGTAAGCGCCGCAATTGCAAATGTAGAAAAAGCCGGCCTTACACACATAGTTCATATAGAGAAAAGAGACATTGCCAGGTTTGGAGAATATAATGCCAAACCAGGTCTTATATTATCAAATCCACCCTATGGAGAGAGGATGGGAGAGATAGAGGAATTGTTTCCCCTTTACCAGACCATTGGAAAACGACTTACAATGGATTTCAAGGGTTGGAAGGCTGCTATATTATCCGGAAACAATCAGCTTTCCAGAGCGATTGGCCTTAAACCGGATAAAGTTAACAGAGTTCTCAATGGAAAAATAGAGTGTACACTGGCGGCATACTCTATTTACTCCGATAAGGAACGCAGCAGGATAAAAGAGGAAGTTATTAGTAAAAATAAAGAAAAAAAACCACTTTCTCCCGGGGCTGAAATGTTTGCCAACAGGCTCAAAAAGAATCTTAAACGGGTAAATAAATGGGCCAGAGAAAAAGATATTTCGTGTTACAGAATTTATGATGCGGATATGCCGGAATACTCTGCAGCCATCGATTTTTATGAAGGTAAATGGATTAATGTCCAGGAATATGCAGCTCCTAAAGAAATTGAAGTAGAAAAAACAAAGAAACACCTTCAGGAGTTATTGGATGGTCTTATTTATACACTGGATCTTCATAAAAAACAGGTTTACGTAAAAACACGCCGGCACCAATACGGACCAAATCAGTATGAAATAATTTCAAGAAAAGGTGAAAAACAGGAAATCTATGAAAATGGGAAAAAGTTTCTTGTTAATTTTTCCGATTATCTTGATACCGGAATATTTCTGGACCACAGAACGACCAGAGAAATAATTGGTGATTTATCGAAGAACGGTGATTTTCTAAACCTGTTTGCATATACAGGTACAGCGTCAGTCTATGCTGCTGCAGGAGGTGCCATATCTACAACTTCCATAGATAATTCAAACACCTACACTGACTGGGCAAAAGAGAATATGGAGATAAACGGTTTTACGGGGGACAATCACCGTTTTATCAGGGAGGACTGCTTCAAGTGGCTCAATACCGACAAATCCAGGTATAATCTGATATTTCTGGACCCTCCAACATTTTCAAACTCAAAAGGAGCAGAAAGGACCCTGGATATACAAAAAGATCATGTAGAACTTATTAAAAAATGTGTAAACAGACTTAAACCCAAAGGTATATTGATATTTTCAACTAATTTCCGTAAATTTAAAATAGACATAGAGTCATTAACAGATTTACAGATAAATGATATAACCGAGGAGACTATTCCTGTGGATTTTGAACGAAATAAGAAAATACACTACTGCTGGAATATAAAGAGGAAAAATAATGGAAGATGATGAAATGAACCAAAGAAAGCTTGCTGTACTTATAGATGCAGATAATACCCCCGCAAGAATTGTAAACGGACTCCTGGCAGAAATTGCAAAATACGGAATTGCCAGTGTGAAACGAATTTATGGCGACTGGACAAATCCCCATCTAAAAGGATGGAAAGAATCGCTCCTGGAATATTCAATAATACCAATTCAACAATTTGGATACACAGTGGGGAAAAATGCCACTGATTCGGCAATGATAATTGACGCCATGGATTTACTCTATACAGAAAAATTTGATGGTTTCTGTATTGTTTCAAGTGACAGCGATTTTACAAGTCTTGCTGCAAGGATCAGGGAAGAAGGATTAATGGTATACGGTTTTGGGGAAGTAAAAACCCCCCGACCCTTTGTAGCTGCCTGTGATAAGTTTATTTATACAGAAATTCTTAGGGAAGATGAATCCAGCGATGGGTCCAGCGAACCTCAAAACAGGAAATCGACTGCCATCCTTAAACAGGATACTAAACTGGTATCTTTACTACGATTTGCTGTTGAGGATTCTGCAGATGATACAGGATGGGCCTATCTTGGAAATGTCGGACAGAATATTGCAAAGAGAGATCCTGCTTTTGATTCCAGAAATTATGGCAAAAAGAAGCTTGGAGAACTGATTGATGCTACTGATCTGTTTGTAAAAGAGGAGCGTGTTTTAAATAATTCACCGGGGAAATTACTATACTACAGAGATAAAAGAAAAAGGAGATGATCTAGTCTTCTTCGACTTTGACAGGAGTATTTGAATCCTGTTTATTCCAATTGATTAGTACAAAAACAATACATCCGATTGTTGAAAAGAATATTAATGCGTGAGCAACAGACATTGCCATATCGGAAGGAATAATCATTTTTTAAACTCCTGAAAAATTGTAAAGTATTCTATCATATTAATTGTCGGACGGGAACCCGAAATATGTTATATTTTTTTAGTTTTCTTTATTTAGATAAGTCTTTATAATAAAATCATGAATAAATTAACCGGGAAAACCGTATTAATAACCGGAGCTGCAAAAAGACTGGGCAGAGCAACTGCCCTGGCTCTTGCAGAACAGGGTATTAATACAATAATTCACTATAATAATTCCGTGAAAGATGCTGATAAAACAGTACAATTATCAATAAACAAAGGTGTGGTGTCGGAAAAAATACAGTATGATTTTACAGATAATGATGGAATCAACAGACTGATCCATGAAGCAGTTAGTGTTACAGGTAATCTTGATTTTATTATCAATTCAGCATCTGTTTATCCTGAAGACACCCTTGAATCGATGTCCCGGAGTAATCTTAATCAGACACTGAATATAAACGGATTCGCTCCGTTCATTCTAACTAGGGAGTTTAAAAATATATGCAGAACCGGCTCGATAATAAATCTTCTGGATGCAAGAATAACAGATTATGAACCTAAACATATAAGTTATCAGCTTAGTAAACAGATGCTTTTCAGCCTTACCAGGATGATGAGTCTGGAGTTTGCTCCGGAAATCAGAGTAAATGCAGTTGCCCCCGGAATAATAATACCCGATAAAAACCAGGATAAAGAAATGCTGGGGCATCTTAAAGCTGGTAATCCATTAAACAGGATAGGAACCATGGAAGAGGTTACCAGTGCAGTTCTTTTCCTGCTTCAGAATGAGTTTGTTACAGGACAGGTTATTTACGTAGACGGGGGAAGGAATTTAAGGGGTAATGTTTACGGATACTGAGCAATGGGTTTAAGAATCATTTAATTGAAATTTAATGAGGACCCTCAAAGTACTTTGTATTACTTCTCCATCAACTGTTCCAGGATAAAACAAAGAAGCTGAAATTGTTTTTACCGCCGCATTATCCAGATCTGTAAATCCTGATGAATTTAAAATTTGACATGAAACAGGAATTCCTGTATCTGAAACAACAACTTCCAGAGTCACTGTCCCCTCAAATCCTTTTTTCCGGGCCCGAAAAGGATAGACAGGAACTATTGCTTCAACGGGAACAGCTTCTTTTATTTCAGGGATCTCTTTTCCAGCATTATCCCCTGCTGGTACTTTTGGGTTTATAGATTGATCTGTATTTGATTCTGAATTATTACTTTCGACATTATTTGATATAAAATCCGGAGATGAAATTTCTTCAGGCTGAATTAAGGGCAGCTCATTTTTTATTGGGACCAATTCGTCCGGAACAAAATCTTCAATAATCTGAGGAGAGATATTATTACTTAGTGATTCCTGTTCCAAAGGCACAGTAGTATCCTGAGGTCTACCGATAGAGAGTATAGTAACAGTCCGGGGCTCGGACTCCGGGAAGGGCTTACTCTTATTGGAGAATGCCAGCTCGAACCCCAGAAAACCTGCAGTGTGCAGCAGAATAGAGCTCCACACTGCAATAGTGAAAGTGCTTTGGGTTTTTAATACATCCACTTCAGTCCTGTTTCGAATATTCTGCCCTGCATTGGATACCAGGAGAAATTCGAATAAGCAAAAGTAGGAGTCCGGTCATCAAGAATATTTTTCACCGCCAGATATACGGTAAAATCTTCATTGATATTCCAGTCCGCCCGCATATTCCATTCAAATCGACCAGGTACAGAATCAGTGTTGTTATTATCTGTAAAAAAATCAGAAGAATAACGTCCGTCAGTAGAAACTGTAACAGTCTTTATAGGTGAAACTGTAATAGAACCGTATACAGTATGTTCAGGGACTCTTGGAATGATCTTTTCAGTATCAGTAAACTCTGCAT
>DAOWMA010000299.1 GCA_030643345.1 Spirochaetaceae bacterium | reverse complement strand
AGTGGTCAATAATATTCCGTCTATAATTTATACTCTTAGAGCCTTTCTGGAAACAAAACATATAGGGAATATTGTTGTTGTAGGTCCTTCAGATCGTTTGCGAAAAGTAATAGGGGATTTCAATCTGCCGCTGGACAGCAGGATAAAAGTGATCGAACAAAGAGAGACGTTACTTGAAAATGGTAAAGTCGGATGTATTGCTGCAATGGAGGGTGTCCCCGAGGGTACTCCCTTCGAATCTTTATATGGAACTGAGTATACTGAAATATCTGTAATCGTCGCCCCTTGTGATATTCCACTGATTACTCCCACTGAAATTGATGAGTTTATTGAAAAAGCTGACATGGAAGAGAATGACTTCTATTTGGGTTTATGCAGGGATGATGTTCTCGATTATTATTATCCCGGCTCTGATAAACCAGGCATGCGCATGAACTATTTTCATATGAAAGAAGGTAATTTCAGGATCAATAATCTCCATATTCTAAAACCTCTAAAAATAGAGAAACATCAATACATTGAAAAGATGTATGAATTAAGATATCAGACTCATTTCCTTAACATGTTTAAATTGCTTATTGAGATCCTTTTTAATGGAAGGGGAGTCATGAGGGGCCTGTATAATGCATTGAAACTGCAGTTGGCGGGTATATGTTTTGATAAAGGATCAATGCGGTTTTATGGGAAGATAAAGGATTCAATTGAAATTGATAAAGTCCTGGAAAGTATCGGTTTAATACTGGGCACAAGAATCTCATATATATCAACAAGTTATGGCGGTGCTGCGTTGGATGTTGATCATGAAGGGGATAGAAAGATAGTAGAAGAGATGTATGATATATGGATGGAGCATCAGAAAGACATTCTTTTTTATAAAAGATGATCTTTATGCCTCTTTTTGAAAAGGGTGGAATTTATGATAAAAACTTCCCGGTACCAGGAAATTTATAGCCTGGGGGATAATAGATATATGAATTTCATCTGTATCCCCTGTATTAAAAAGTTCTCCATCAATATGAAAATCTACATTTTTTCCTGTTTTTATAATAGTTTCCTTTATTTCATAACGTTCTATAAGGGGTTGTCTCATTTTTGCCAGGCGTGCATTTATCCGATGGTGCCAGCCATTCCAGATTGATATTAAATTTAACAAAATCGTTAAATGATTAGTAAACTGATAAAGATATGCATCCATATTCCCGTCATTACACACTACATCAGGGCAAATTCGAAAAAGTCTTCCATAATAGGGGCGGGTTCCAATTTCTATTATTACTGCTTTTGTCCTGCGGATGAGAGTTTTAAATGGATACTCTGCATTTATTTTTATCCCTTTTAATGCATATTTTCCTTTTCTGAAGGTTAGTTCAATTTCAGCTGTATTCCTGAAATCAAATTTTTGGAATAGTTTGAGGGCAGAAAAAAGATAGTAACGCATTCCAGGTTTGACTGTATTATGAGCACCTCTAAAGAAAAGAGATTTTCTTAATTTTAAAACCTCGGCATCGTATCCAATTCCAAGAAGTTGTCCGTAAACCGTTTTGCCGTCAAAATCGATTCGGAGAAGGTCAACCGATTCAATATATGAGTTTTTAACACTGTCGATGTATGTATTTATTTGTTTTGTAAGAAAATACGGGATTTCATATGAATCCTGGATGCCATTGCCGGTACCACCTCGCAGAAACCCAAGAGCCTTTCCTGGTATCTGCTTCTGCATCATGGCGTTTATTGCCTGATGAACAGTGCCGTCACCTCCCCATATTACCAGGTATTTAGAATCGTCTGTACAGAAATTACGTACTTCTTCCCTGAAATTTCCTATGCTTGAAGCTTCTACTATCCTGCTATCAGTCTTTTTCTTTAATATTTTCTTAAGAACTCTGGTAGAAGATGGATGTCTGGTAGGATTAATGAGAAAAGTACACTCTGACATCGAATTCTTACTGTTCATTATATTAATAATAAGTATTTTCTGTTCCAGGAACAAATTTTGATTTTATTTTTTTAGTTTACATACTTAAATTGACTGCTTGAATTAATAAAATACAGAAACATGTCGATTCTTGTTATAAGAGAATTATGTGAAAGATATAAGTGAATATTCAGCAGATACCTCAATCTATGAGCTCTCTACACACCTGTATGAGAGAATTATCAATGGGAAAATCAGGACATTTTCCGAACTTAAGGAGTATATTTCCGGAGTTCCTGGTGGATCCCGAACCCAGATTGTACTTATGAATGCTTTCAAGCTGATCAGGAACCTCTATTGGGGATTCTTTAAAGATATCGATTATCCCTCTTATCCGAAAGTGTGGAAAGAAATAGTAATGCCTGATGCTGATTACAAATATGCAGGTAATTTGAAGCGAAATATGACTATTTCCAGTATTTATATAGCTATGCTGGATATTCACGGATACACAAAGTTCTGCAGACAAAGCAACAGAAACCTGTCAATGCTGGAACTTCTTGACAACTTTATGCAGGGTGATATTGGTAAAATAACCCAGGAGAATAATGTTGTCAGCCGGCGTGAAAGAGGAGATGAATTAATTCTTGTTGGAACAAGTGCTACCGATATAATAAATTCTGTGTTGAGTATTATAGATTATTTTTCAAAGAGGAAAATTATCAAAAATGATAAGTTATCAAGAAGCAGGCCGGGAGTAAAAATAATTCTTCCTGATATGCATGTAACTGCCGGGATTGCCGGAGGCAAAATTTATACTCCCCTTATAATTACTGAAGATGGTGATCTTTCCGGTGATGTGGTAAATACAGCAGCCAGGCTTCAGGCAAGGGCAAATAAAATCAGTCCGGCAGAAACTTGTATTATAATTACAAACCATGTTCATCACCGGTTTATTAAAGAGCAAAAAAATGTGAAAATTTCCTCTGAACATTCGTTAAGATTTTTTAATTCAGGTGTAATTGAATTCAAGGGAATGGCTTTATCCCTTTATATTCTTCTTTTTAGGGAAAAAGATTTTTACCATCTTGATTATCAGGATGAAATGCTGGCGCTTTTTGAGTCTATTAAGAGAGATCTCTGGAAGAATAAGGTGTTCCCAAATCTAATGAACTTACTTATAAAAGTCCTCCATAGTATGCCTGGTTTTAAAATAACGGCCAGACTGGGAAGTGGGAATCATATAACTTTGCAGAATTCTGAGCTAATAAAATTTTGTGATAAATCTCTGGGCTGCTATTCTGAAAGGGAAAATTATTTCAAAGCTTTGAATCTGCTGGATAGAATATGTACCTACCTGGAAAGTGTTCCGATATTTGACAGTCTGGTTCTTGATTATGCTGTCAGTATTAACAGGATATACAATAATATTCTTAATATCTATAACAGTGAAATTGAAATTTTACTCGAATCTAAAATCGATAAAATACTTTCCCATGAAGAACAAAAAACCTATAAACTTGTTAAAAAGCACTTTCATATCTATGAAAAACTTCGTAGTCAGGTACGTAACAGCGGAGAACTGGGTAATAGAAAGGCCCTCTGGTACAGGATTATTGAGGATGAGACTGATAAAATGAAATTAAATATCTATTCCGGTAAAGTCTGATTTTTAGATTATTCT
>DAOWMA010000175.1 GCA_030643345.1 Spirochaetaceae bacterium | reverse complement strand
TTCTATATTTTGTGCATGTCCGACTTTTATGCCGGGAATATCAGTAATTGAATTATTCATAAAGACTCCGCTTTAATTGCTTGCTCCATATTATCACAGGAATGTAGTTGTTGGCAAATATCAGAATCAGATATAAGCTTGAATCATAAATTTTGATTGTACTTTCGATTATTTCGGGTTAATATAATAGTTTATATTTTTAATAAGGAAATAAGGAGTAAGAAATGAGTACTCATCCGGAAGCAACAAAGAAGTTGTTAGTGGCTGATCTTCAAAAGATGAAGGCAGAAGGGAAAAAAATATCAATGATTACGGCCTATTCATACCCTCAGGGTCTAATTGTGGATGAAGCTGGTATAGATATTATTCTTGTTGGAGATTCCCTGGGAATGGTGGAACTAGGTTACAAAGATACAGTTCCTGTTACTATGGATGAGATGCTTAACCATATTAAACCAGTGGTAAGAGCTGTTAACAGGGCCCATATTGTTGGTGATATGCCCTTTATGTCCTACAATATTTCTGTAGAGCAGGCTGTTACAAATGCCGGTATTCTGTATAAGGATGGTGGTTGTGATTCTATTAAATTTGAAGGTGGAAAGGAATTTGTACCCGTAGCTGAAGCTATTCACAAAGCGGGAATACCTGTTTTCGGCCATATCGGATTAACCCCACAGACAGCAGTTATGATGGGAGGCTTTAAAGTTCAGGGAAAATCAATAGATGCTGCTAAATCAGTTCTGGATGATGCTCTGGCACTTGAAGATGCCGGTGCCTTTGCTCTTATTCTGGAAGCTATTCCCCAGCAGCTGGCTAAAATAATCACCGGGAAAGTAAAAATCCCGACAATCGGAATTGGAGGTGGTATCCATTGTGACGGGCAGGTACTGGTTCTTCATGATCTGCTTGGATTGTTTAAAAGATTTACACCCAAGTTCGTAAAAGTCTATACAGATGCTTATACTGCTCATGTAGGCGCAGTCAAGGAGTTTATATCTGATGTTCAGGGAGAATCATTTCCTGCTGCAGAACATTCATTCAATATGAAAAAAGAGATGGTTGAGGAATTGAAAAAGGCAATAGATAGATAAATTGGGGCGTTACCCTGTAGGGGCGAATACAAGATTCGCCCCTACAGGGTCGGGCTTTTCGCTGCAATTCCTCCCGAATTTGATTAACTGGATCACAATTTGATTTGTTTCGTACAGACGCAAGATCTTGCGTCTCTACACAACATACATCCACGGTCCGGGATTTCCGCTGCAATCCCTAACGTTTTAACAGGTAGTAACTTATTGTATTATAATGCATACTAATGATTATGATATTTGTAAGGAAAACTACTATTATTGACAGCATAAAATATCTTTTGTTTCTTGGTGTTATAATTACCATTATTACTTTAAGTTCAGCAAATATGAACTACAACTGGCAATGGTACAGAGTGCCGGGTTATATAATATCCCGTTCTGCGGATGGTGCGCTTATACCCGGGCGTTTGCTGACCGGTCTGGCTCTTACAGTAAAAATATCAGTTATCAGTCTTGTTCTGGCTTTTTTTATCGGGATGATAACTGCCCTTTTTCGATTGTCATCATCTTTTACTGCAAAGCTGGTTGCCAGAATATATCTGGAGCTTATTAGGAATACACCCCTCCTAATCCAGCTCTTTGTTATCTATTTTGTAATATCCCCTGTTTTTAACATAAACCCATTTATTTCTGCAGTTCTGGCACTCAGTCTTTTTGAAGGTGCCTATGCTTCCGAAATTATAAGGGGTGGTATAACTGCGATTCCTAAAGGGCAGTGGGAATCAGCATACAGCCTTGGTTTAAATACTATTGATACTTATAGATTCATAGTACTTCCTCAAACACTCAAACAGGTATTGCCTCCTCTAACCGGTCAGGCGGTATCCTTAATCAAGGATTCTGCTCTGGTAAGCACGATTGCAATTTTTGATCTGACAATGGCCGGGCAGTCAATTATTTCTGAAACATTTCTTACTTTTGAAATATGGTTTACTGTGGCTTTAATATATCTGGTGATGACTGTATCGATTTCAGCTTTTGTACATCGACTTGAGAAGAGGAGCCGTTATGACCAGTAAACCAATAATCAGTATTACAGATTTAAATAAAACCTTTCCGGGTTCGAATAAAGATCTGGAGGTTATTGCTGTTAAAGATGTAACTGTGGATATATATCAGGGAGAAGTTGTTGTTGTAATAGGTCCCTCAGGGGCGGGAAAATCAACGTTATTAAGATGTCTTAACGGACTGGAAGATTTTGATTCCGGAAGTATAATAATTGATAATATTCCTTTAAATCATCATCATAAAAATCGCCTGGAAATTAGAAAAGAAGTGGGGATGGTGTTTCAGTCTTTCAATCTTTTTCCCCATATGACCGTAAGAGAAAATATCAGTCTGGCTGTTAGGAGAGTCCGAAAAAAGAGTCTGGCAGAATGTGAAACAATTACAGTAGATCTTCTAGAGAAGGTAGGGATTACAGATAAAATAGACAGTTATCCCTCACAACTTTCCGGGGGGCAGCAGCAGCGTGTGGCAATCGCCAGGTCACTTGCAATGAATCCAAAGGTTATGCTTTTCGATGAAGCAACCAGTGCTCTGGATCCGGTGATGATCAGTGAAGTTCTGGATGTAATGAAAAATCTTGCAAAAGACGGAATGACAATGGTTGTTGTTACTCATGAGATGGGCTTTGCCAGAGAAGCAGGAAGCAGAATCCTGTTTATGGATAATGGTGAAATAGTTGAGGACAGAAAGGTTGAGGATTTTTTTCTTGATCCCAATGAAGATAGAAGTAAAGCATTTTTAAGTAAGGTTATATAACCCCAGGGAGAGAAGAGTATGAAAAAAATTTTATCAGTATTAATAATACTGAGTATTGTGTTTGCACTGACTGGCTGTGGCAGGCTAAGTGGCAGAGTAGCAGAAGTTCAGGTTAAAGAGAGCCTTCTTGATACAATTTCGAGGCGGGGTGTTCTTAAAGTTGGTTTATCTACCTTTGTCCCATGGGCAATGAATGATAAAAATGGGCAGCTTATTGGCTTTGAAGTTGATGTTGCACGACGTCTTGCAGAAGATATGGGAGTGGATATTGAATTTATTCCTACAAAATGGTCAGGAATTATTCCTGCACTTCTAACTGGAAAATTTGATGTAATTATTGGTGGAATGGGTATCAGACCGGATAGAAACTTAAAGGTTAACTTTTCTATTCCCTACGATTATTCAGGGATGTCTATTGTCGCATCAAAGGAAAAAGCAGCTGGATTTAATACTTTGAAAGCCTTTAACAGAAAGGATGTTGTGGTTGCAGCAAGAATTGGAACTACTGCTGCGGCGGCGGCAGAAAAATATATGCCACTCGCAGAAAAGCGTCTTTTTGATGATGAATCTCAGGCCATACAGGAACTCCTGACCGGCAGGGCCCATGCAGTAATTGCCTCTGCGCCAATGCCGGCTTATCAGTCCATTAAATATTCCGATAAACTTTTTCTTCCTCTGGCAGATAATTTTACAAAAGAGCCAATCGGTTTTGCTCTGAAGAAGGGAGACTATGATCTGGTAAACTACTTTAACAGCTGGATAACAGTAGTGGATGCAGATGGCTGGTTAAAGGAAAGAAAACACTACTGGTTTGGAACCAAAGGCTGGCAGGATTTAGTACAGTAGATGAAAAAACATAATTATCTGCTGGATGGAATTATCTTGTTAATCCTGATTCTGGCAGGTATTCTTGGATTTATCCGGATAAAGACCGGATTCAGTTATTCATGGAGCTGGGGGGCAATCCCTCAGTTCTTTTTTAGAATAGATGAATTGGGACATCTAAAGTCAAATTTATTGATGCTGGGTTTTTATACAACTATAAAGTTAAGTTTTTGGTCCTCTCTTGCCGCAATAATTATAGGTACCTTTATGGGAATTCTTCGTACCCGAAAAAATCTGTTTTCCAGATTGACAGGACGAACCTATATTGAGATTGCCAGGAATACTCCTCCTCTTGTGCTTATTTTTATTTTTTACTTTTTTATTGGAAATAATATAGCAGCTGCTATGGGGATCGATGAATGGGCAAGAAATCTGTCTGATTCAGGCAAAAATGTTCTTTCTTTTCTGTTTTCTAAACCGGAACGGTTTTCTGAATTTCTGTCGGCTCTTTTTACACTGGCTGTTTATGAGGGAGCCTATGTGGCTGAAATTATCCGCGGGGGGCTTGAATCAATAGAAAAGGGACAGTTTGAAGCTTCGGATGCTCTGGGGATCTCATCTGTTGATAAATATAGATTTATAATTTTGCCTCAGGTATTTCGTAAGATATTACCAAGCTTAACCGGCCAGGCCATATCCACAATAAAGGATTCATCAATAGTCTCAATTATTTCTATTCAGGAACTTACCTTTCAGGGGATGGAGCTTATGGCATCCACATATCTTGTTTTTGAAATATGGATTACAATTACAGCTATGTATTTTGTTCTTACAATAAGTCTTTCGACCCTGGCGACCTTTTTAGAGGGGAGGATGATTAAGTACTGATTCACCACTGCTTTCCCAGAAAGCCTTAATCAATGGAGAAGCCAGTAATCTCTTTGTAGTACATATCCCCACTGTATAGGGTGCTAATTCCGGAGCTTTTTTAATTATTTCAATATCATTTATTAATGGACTTTTATCCAGAACCAGACCTGGAACAAGCCCAATACCAAGACCCAGCCCTACCATGGCAAGAATTGCTTCATTCCCTGAAACTTTTGCATAAATATATGGATGGAGATGATTCTGTCTGAACCATCTGTCAATTCTGTTTCGACCAATACCGCTTTCAGATAGTATAAACGGAACTTTTTCCCAGTTTATCCTGTTTTGAAAAATCTTTTCTCTAACGGGGCACTCTTTTTTGGGTATTACAAAATAGAGGGGTGTTACCGCCAGTTCTTTGAAGGCGAGGGCATCACGAAGATTATCCGGTTTTGCAGCAACTGAAATATCTGTATTACCTTTCAATACCTCATTGATGGCATTTGCTGCAGATCCTGTTTTTAGATCGATATGAACATCAGGATATCTGTTTTGAAAATTACCCAGTATATCGGTAAGTATTGTATAACTTGCAGTTACAGACCCATATATTCGCAGGGTTCCCCGCAGGGTAAGCTCCTGTTGCTTGTAGAAATCTTTCAGGGCATTATGTTCATTTAAAACCTTTTCTGCAAAGAGAAGGTATCTTTTACCTGCACTTGTCAGTTCAACTCTTCTATTATCTCTGATAAAGAGATTCTGATTCAATTCCTCTTCAAGTCTTTTTATAGTTCTGGATAGTGCAGAAGGGGAAATATTGCATGCCTTACTGGTTGTTGCGAAATGGAGAGACCCTGCAAGGTGTTTAAATAGTTCAAGTTCCTGTA
>DAOWMA010000206.1 GCA_030643345.1 Spirochaetaceae bacterium | reverse complement strand
TTTGCGCCACGTAGTAGTCCTATATTAGAGAAGAGCTGTTTATTAAATTCAAAATGTGGGACAGCGCAAAAAGCTCCATCCTGAAAAAGCTGGAATAGTAACAGTTCCACATCCCAAAAAGGATCTGCCTGTTGGTACTTTAAAGAGTATCGAAAAACAAGCAGGTATGAAATTAAAATAGGGGGGGCTTATGACTAATTACATTGCAGTAGTACACAAGGATTCTGCAACTGAATACGGGGTATCGTTTCCCGATTTTCCCGGATGTGTAACAGGTGCGGGTTCAATTGATTCAGTTAAAGAACTGTCAGTTGAAGCCTTGTCCGGGCACATAAAGACAATGCAGGAATTTAGCGAAAAGATTCCACGACCTTCAAAACTTGATGATGTAGTAGCTGATCCTGATTATGCTGATGCTGTTGCATTTCTTATTGTCTCTATACCTGGTCTGAAAACAAAAACGGTCCGGGTAAATATAACATTACCGGAAGATGTTTTGCATCAAATTGATGTAACAGCAAAAAACAGGGGTATGTCCCGATCCTCATTTTTGACACATGCGGCACAGAATTTAATTTAATGAGGCTGGTCGCCTATGCCACCCACCCTTTTAATTTTTCTTGAGTTATCTCTGTGGGTGCTGTATTCTTTAGAATATAATTTAGCAAAATTTTATCATGCAGGATAAAAGGAGTTTGGTTTGAATTTTCTCCATTACGAATTTCAATTAAAGAAAGGTAATGTTGTAGAGATAGTATTGGATAAACAGGCTAATGTGCGGCTTCTTGATGAGTTAAATTTCAGTAATTATAAAAATGGAAGAAAGTATAGTCATATCGGGGACTTATCTAAAAAGTTAAAAATAAATTTAACATCCCCATATAAGGGTCATTGGCATTTGGTCATAGATTTGGACGGCCATGCTGGAACAGTAAAGGCCTCGGTGCGGGTTAAATAATTCAGGGGCAATATTCTGTAAAAAGTATTTATCTAAGGGTTTTTAAACCAATGTGTTAATGATTGTAAGGGCGAATCTTGTATTCGCCCTTACAGGGGAACGTCCAGTTTAATAAAATTAAAAAATATATTACAAATCTCTTGACCAAAACAAAATAAATCTGTACTTTATGATTCTATCAATAGAAACATAGGAGTTGTTTATGAAGAAAATTGTTTTAATAGCATTAGTACTGCTTATTACACTTTCATTATCTGTTTTTGCAGCCGGACAGAAGGAAGGAAAGACAGTTATTGGAATTTCAAAAATTGTTACCCATCCGGCTTTGGATGCAATAGAACAGGGGATACAGGACGAACTGGCTGATCAGGGCTTTACAGATATTGAATACGACCTGCAGAATGCCAACGGGGAAGTGGCAACAGCAGCATCCATTGCGAATAAGTTCAAAACTTCCGGTGTAACAGTGGCAGTTGGTATTGCAACCCCAACTGCACAGGCACTTGTGAATACACTGAAGGATATTCCTGTTGTTTACTCTGCTGTTACTAATCCGGTAGCAGCGGGCATGATCACATCTTTTAGCCGAGGTGAGGAGGGTATTGCAGGTGTATCGGATTTAACTCCTGTAAAAGAACAAATTATGATGCTTCAGAGAATTGCAGGTATAAAGCGTCTTGGGCATATTTACTCATCCGGGGAAGCAAATGCAGTTATACTTGCAGAAATGGCAGAGAAAGCATGTGCTGAACTCGGAATTGAATTTGTAGTATCAACTGTAACTAACTCATCAGAAGTAAAACAGGCTGCCCAGGCAATTATAAATAAGGTAGATGGTATTTATGTCAGTACAGATAATACCGTGGTTTCTGCCCTGGCTTCCCTTACAGATGTTGCAATGAAAGCCGGAATTCCGATTATGTCTGCTGATCCCAGTTCCACAGTAGGAAGTGATGTTCTTATTGCATGGGGTTTTGATTATTACAAGGTTGGCAGAGCTACAGGAAGAGTAGTGGCGGATATTCTTAATGGTAAGTCAACAAAAGATATGCCTACAGTATTTATGACAGATCCTTCAGACACCAATCTGGTAATAAATATGGATGTGGCAGAGAAACTTGGAATTACCATTCCTGCAGATCTGCTGGAGATAGCTAACAAATAATGATCGAAGGAATACTTGTAGAAGGGCTTGTTTACGGGCTGATGGTGCTGGGGGTATTTATTACTTTTAGAGTTCTGGATTTTCCGGACCTTACAGTAGATGGTTCATTTCCTCTTGGTGCTGTAATTATGGCAGTAATGCTGGTAAATAATATCAACCCGTTTCTTGCCCTTATTGCAGTATTTGCAGCCGGTGTTGCAGCCGGCACATTAACTGCTGTAATTCACAACAAACTGAAGGTCCCAAATCTTTTGGCTGGGATTCTTACTATGACAATGCTCTATTCTATAAACATCAGGATATTGCATAACAGAGCTAATATACCTCTTTTAAAAACAGAAACAATAATAACTAAAGTAACAGCTTTAACAGAAGGGATAATACCGGAAAGTGTTGCTGTACTTCTTCTTTTTGTGATTATAGTGATTATTATTAAATCTCTGCTTGATATCTTCTTTCATACTGATTTGGGATTGACTCTTGGGGCCATGGGCGATAATGAACAGATGGTTATAACACAGGGGGTAAACCCTGAAATTATGAAAATTATCGGAGTAGGTCTTTCCAATGGACTTGTAGCATTATCCGGAGCTTTTGCAGCTCAGTATCTGGGTTTTGCAGATATTAATATGGGAATAGGTGTTGTTGTAATAGGTCTTGCTTCTGTGATGATTGGGGAGTTTCTTTTTCAATCAAGTAAGATCTCTATGCTGACACTTAGGGTCCTTCTTGGTTCGATTCTGTTTAAAGGAATAATGTATGCAGGTCGTTATTATGGATATTATATTAATATGACACCTAATGATCTGAAACTTATTACAGGAATTTTAATAATTCTTTCCCTTGTAATCTCCAAAGCAAAAAAGAGGATCAATTAATATGGTTGAGCTTAAAAATGTTACAAAAATTTTTGGTGAAGGTACTGTAAACGAAAATAAGGCTATTGGGGATACAAGTATTAAAGTGGAACCAGGTGATTTTATTACAATAGTCGGCAGTAACGGGGCCGGCAAAACAACACTGTTTAATCTAATCTCCGGAAATGTATTTCCTACACAAGGCAGTATCTTTATCAATGGAAATGATGTTACTAAAGTTCCTGAATATAAACGTGCAAAGAATGTAGGCAGGATTTTTCAGAATACAACATTGGGTACAGCCGGGCAGATGACAATCGAAGATAATATGATTATCGCTTTAACAAAGGGGTTTAAAGGTTTAAAAAGAAGCCTTACAAATAAAAAACGGGAGTTTTTCAAAGAACATCTTGAAAAACTTGATATGGGACTTGAAAATCGTTTAAAAGATAATGTGGGTCTGCTTTCCGGTGGTCAGCGTCAGGCCATGACTCTTCTTATGATGGTTTTATCAAAGCCGGACCTTATTCTTCTGGATGAACATACTGCTGCTCTTGATCCTAAAAATGCACAGATAATTCTGGAACTGACAGTCAAATACATTCATGATTACAATCTTACTACCTTAATGATTACCCACAATATGAATCATGCAATTAAGTATGGAAACAGATTATTAATGATGGATAAAGGTGATATTATTCTGGATGTTAAGGGTGAGGAAAAGAATGACCTTACAGTAGATATTTTAATAGAAATGTTTCATAATATCCGTAATAAGGATTTTGAAAACGACGAGGTCCTTTTGTCCTGATAAAGTGATTCCAATAATAGTTATTTTATAGCATTTATAGTATAGTATTGTTATGAAAAAAATTCTGTTCATACTTATTCTTGTTACAGTGATTTTACCCGGACTCTTTTCTCTTGATATTTATAAAGAGATAATCCAGCCTGGGGAGACCCTCCTTGGAACTTCCTACAGGATGGGAGGCTCCACCCCATCCGGTTTTGACTGCAGTGGTTTTGTTACATATCTTTATAAAAAGTATGTCCCCGGACTGCCGAGAATTTCCCGTGATATGGAAGCCTTCGGGTCTCCTGTAAAAAGAAATTCTCTTGTCCCCGGGGACCTGGTCTTTTTTGCCACCGGATCTTCTTCAGGGATAACTCATGTAGCCATCTATATCGGACAGAGCTCAATTTTACATTCTATTTCAAATGGACCGAATCGGGGGGTAACAATAACAAGTCTGACTGCACGTTACTGGCAAAAACGGTATTACAGTGCTGTAAGAATAATTTCTGACAGTGGAACAACGGGTCCCGGTAGTGCAGCTGCTGTCAGTACAGACACTGATAATAAGAAGAGTGTTGTATCAAATGTCCGGTTTTCCAGGGGTAAATACTCAGGAGATATTGTAAACGGTGAGCCTGAGGGGCAGGGTACTCTATTAATGAATAATGGTGATAAATATGAAGGGTCCTTTTCGTCAGGTACATTTGAAGGCAGGGGAACATACACCTGGGCTGACGGAACAAGTCATACAGGGGAATTCCATGATGGTAGAATTGTTGATGCTGCATCTGATGAAGGCGAGAATTATCTTCTTAAAAAAGACAGCCCCTGGGAAACCTGGGATGGTGTAGTAGAGGGAGATTTTAATCTCTGGCTTGAAAAGGATAAGAATGCTTTTGAGGAGTGGAAGAAGAATAATTAGATAATAAGAGATAATATGAGAAGTCTCCTCCCTTAACCGACAAATGTCGTTTTCGCGGATTGGTTACCGCAAATGCTATAATAAGCATTAAGTAATAAAACCAGGAGGAGACCATGAATAGTGTAATTTATGCAGGACTGGATGTCC
>DAOWMA010000024.1 GCA_030643345.1 Spirochaetaceae bacterium | reverse complement strand
GAACTTACAAGATCTGAAATTCAAAAAGCAATTATTCAATACGAAAAAAAGAGAGTGTTTGAACAAACAGATTTGGGAAAAGTAATTCAGCAGGATGATCTGGATTTTACTGCAACTGGTAGATTTTATGAAGTTCTTAGACATATACAAGGCCACAAATACTTTCTTAATGAAAATGAGGAAACAGAAATTACTTTTATAGCTGCAGGAAAGTCCTGGTATCAGAATCTTTACTTACCAATAATCAAAATAGTAAGAGCTGAACATATACTGGCAAGATTTCCAGGCAGAACTGAAGGGGACCTTTACATGTGGATAATTAAGCATTGGGATGAACTAAAAAATAGAAATGATGATAATTTTTCTCTTCAGGAAGCGGCAGTTAACTTTTCATCACAATATGGAAAATCACATTTCCAACGGTTTCTTAATTTGATAAGAAAAAAAATCCCTTAGCTTACACACCCTATTCTTCTCTCATAATTGTGTTATTGGTTTCCTTCTTTTCATCTTTCAGGGAATAAGGACCTCTTATTAAGCCAACCCCGTTTTCTGCATCAAATGAATATATGCTTACCCAGAAAGCTCTGTTTGATGTATCATTATTGATTATATCCATACTGATTTTACCATTCTCAATTTTAATGTTTTTTAACAACTCCATCGATTTATCATATATCCATAATGTATTTTCAGAAAATTTTGATTCAATTTCAATATCCGGACCAATCAGTAGTTCGGGGAAATAATTATCATTATTTGTATCAATCATTTTCCCTGAAATGGTAAAACTCCTGGTGTCCCTTTCTCCAGCTTTATCTATAACAACAAGTCTATACTTTCCAGCAGGTAAATTAGAAAGATCGCTCATTCTTATACTGTTGGAACCAATCCAGTTCTTACCACCAAGGACCTTTTGAGTCCAGATATCAGTATCTAACTGCCAGAATAATTCTGACTCATCATGGATCAAATAGATAAAATCAATATCTGCTATACCATCCTCATCTTCAATAAGAGTAAAAACGGAAAGTTCCTGATGTATTGATAATTCTGACGGAATCCGTATAAAATTAACCTGCCAGACAACCTGACCGATCTCCGGCACTGAACCACTGCAGGAAACAAGCATAAGTATAATGGTATTTAAAATAACAGACTTAATCCTCTTAAACAAAGACATCGCAATGAATTACTTCCCTGAAATATAATTTTCGTAACTTACTACAGGGTTAGCGTAAGATTCGAGGACTATATCCTGGACATCTGATGAAAGACGTTTATACCTGTTAAGAAACTTTCCAATATCATCTTTGGTATACTTATCATCATACTTCCTGCATTTATTAAGCAAATCATATGAAATATAATTGGTTTTCCAGAGCCTGTAACTTCTATGAATTTTTTCATCAAGGACCCCGGCTGCTGCTGCTTCATTTTTAAACTTACCTGAAAGGGGTTCGGAAAAGGACAGATGGACCTTCCCTTTGTATCCTTTAAGGCCACTTGCCATATGGATAAGGTCTTCATATTTACGCTTTATATGAGAACCATGTATCCTTTTCCTGTAAATGGACCAGCCTTTGGCACGATCAAGGGGATCATATTCATATGAGATAGATACCGGTACAATGGGATATTTCTCAAGAAACTCAGTATAACTCATCTCTTTTCGCTTGCTTAGATATATCATCTTTAAAACTGCCGGATTAGTTTTATCAAGGCCATCCTTTGCCCGTCCTTCTCTCTGTGCAATCCAAATGGAAGTTCCTTTATCGATTACACTGCACATATATGCAGAAAGCTTCAATGATTCTTTTATCTGTTCCCTCATAGGAAGATCCCTTTTAACAATCATCCCATTATTCACCCTGATAATATCTGCAATAATATCATTAAACATCAGGTTATCACCGAATGCAATCTGAGGAAAATTAAAACCATGTTCATATAAAGTACTAATCATAAAAGTAGGATCAAGTACTATATCTCTGTGATTGGATATAAAAATATAATTTTTATTCAAATCAAGATTTTCCAGACCTGTATAGGTAATCCCGGCTGTTGTACCCTTTACAAGATTTTTTACAATTATATTTAATGATATCTTCTCTCTAAACTGGTCAGTGGTTTTAATACCTAAAATCTTGACCCTTAAAAAGATATATATTATATTTTCAAGGAATTTATTAAATACTTTTGGAAGTTTTGCAAAGTAAGCTACCCGTACTCCCTCTAAAACCCATTTATTTCCAGCAATTTTTTTTAAAATTGAAGGCAGTTCTTCATCAGTGTATGGTCTGATATCATCAAAATCCATTATGAAATACCAACCACCGATTTAATATACTGTGAACGCTCATATGCCTCAGGATGACTGCTGTTTTCCTGACTCAGGATTCCATTAAAATCAGATATTTCTTCATACCCTTTTTTCTCCATCCATTTCTCCATACCTGTTTTAATATCTGTAATACGATTAACACCATTTTTAAGGAGTGTGGAACAAAGCTGAACTGACTTCGCACCTGCAAGAAGATGCTTAATTACACCTTCAGCATCGTGGATACCTGTGGCAGCAGAAAAATCAGCTGGAATCTCTCCTGACATAAGGGCAATCCATTGAAGAGCCAGGTGTATTTCAGAGGGTCCGCTTAGTATTGGTGCAGCTTTCAGGGAAAGATTATCTATATCAATATCCATTTTATAGAAACGGTTAAAGAGTACAATTCCATTTGCACCCATCTCTGCTGCTCTGTTTATGAAATTACCCATACCGGAAAAATGATAACCAATCTTTACAGCAACAGGAATATTTATATTTTTATTAATATCTGTAAGGATTTTCAAATAGGTTTCTTCAATTTCAGAACCAGTAGTCGTAGTACTTGAAGGAAGGATAAACATATTTAATTCAAGTGCATCCGCACCTATATTTTCAAAACGCTCCGCATAATCGGTCCACTTCCCCGGGGAAACACAGTTAACACTCGCAATTACAGGTATTGAAAGGGCTTTTTTTGCATCCTCTACAAGACCTAAATATTCATCCAGATAATAATCAGTACTGGCGGCATTGAAAAAATCATAAGCATCGGTATATGCATCGAAATTCATATCTCCAACCATTCTATTCTTATCTGAAGTAATCTGTTCTTCAAAAAGTGATTTCAAAACGACTGCACCAGCACCCGCATCTTCACATTTTTTTACACCATCAAGAGATGAAGTTAAACTTGAACTTGCTGCAATAATTGGATTTTTCAGATTAAGGCCCATATAGGAAGTACTAAGATCAGACATTATATTCTCCTACATAAAATTATAATTATTTATACCACTAAAAAAGAGATTATAAAAGTGGGGAATACAATAAATTGTGCTCCCCCTATAAATATATTAAAAAAACAAATTATTCAGCATGCCACTTAAGTATGGGCTGCTTTACAGCCATAACTTCATCTACCCGTCTTACGGGAGTATTACGAGGAGCTTCATGAAGCTCTTCCGGATTATCTTTTGCTTTCTGATAAATTTCCAGCATTGTTTTTACAAAATAATCCAGAGTTTCCTTTGACTCAGTCTCTGTAGGCTCTATCATCATAGCCTCAGGTACAATTGAAGGAAAATAAATTGTAGGAGGGTGTACACCGTAATCCAGGAGACCCTTTGCTATATCAAGAGCTGAAATACCCAATTCCTCTTTCATTTTCTTTGCTGAAAGAACGAATTCATGCATACATGTTGTATCATAATAAAGATGAAATGTACCTTTTAATTTTTCTTTAAGATAATTTGCATTTAAAACTGCATATTCCGAAGCTTTTTTAAGTCCGTCACTACCCATTGTAATAATATATGCATATGCTTTTACTAATACTGCCATATTACCATAAAAACCGGAAACCCGACCTATACTGTCTGCTTTATTATAATCCAAAAAGTAGTTTTCTCCATCTTTTTTTACATCGGGTACAGGTAGAAAATCAACCAGCCTTTCTGATACGAGAACGGGGCCGGCACCCGGGCCGCCACCACCATGAGGGGTGGAAAAAGTTTTATGAAGATTAAGGTGAATTACATCAAAGCCCATATCTCCAGGCCTGACCTTACCCATAATGGCATTCATATTGGCACCATCATAGTACAAAAGGCCCCCTGCTTCATGAACTAATCCCGCAATTTCTATAATATCCTTCTCAAAAAGTCCAAGAGTACTTGGATTTGTAAGCATAATTCCAGCTACATCATCTGTAAGTTGATTTTTCAAACTTTCAACAGACACAAGACCCCTTTCGTCCGCCTGAATTTCCTCAATATGGAACCCTGCAATAGTTGCAGAAGCTGGATTTGTACCATGAGCAGATGTAGGAACAAGGACCTTTGTACGATGAAGCTCATCTCTCTTTTTAAAATATGCTTTAAAAAGCTTCATTCCTGTAAACTCACCATGAGCTCCGGCAAAAGGCTGAAGAGTACCCCATTTCATTCCTGTAATTTCGCTAAGACTCTTTGTTGTTTCAAAGATAAGTTCGAGAAAGCCCTGTACACTATCTTCAGATTGAAGAGGGTGTATATTAGTAAATCCGGGCAGAGATCCGACATCCTCATTAATCTTGGGATTATATTTCATTGTGCATGAACCAAGTGGATAAAATCCGGAATCTAGACCAAAATTTCTTTTAGAAAGTCCATTGTAATGCCGTATAATATCAACTTCGGAAACCTCAGGCAGTACAGGTATACTTTCACGTAACAAAGAAGAATTCACCTGGTCCTTTAATGGAAGATCAGGCACATCAAGGTCCGGGAATCTATAACCCGTCCTACCGACAGATGACATTTCAAAAATAAGTTTCTTACTCATTTCAGTACCCCCTTCATAAGATCAACATAGGCATCTATCTCTTCCCTGGATCTTTTTTCTGTTACTGCAATGGTAACAGCATTCTTTTGGTCCGGGAAAAACTGTCCAAGCCCAACACCTGCAAAAACCCCCTGGGATTCCATATCTGTAAGAACTCTATCCGCTTCAGGAATAATCAAAGTAAATTCATTAAAAAAATCCTGGTCTGCAAGGGGTTTTAACCCAAGTTCTTCTGTTAATCTTTTATAAAGATAATGGGCCTTTTGAAAACTTTGTGAAGCTGCTGTTTTAAGCCCATTCCAGCCAACTGTAGATAAATATACACCACTGGCCATAGCTGCAAGTGCCTGATTTGAACAAATATTTGAAGTTGCTCTTTGTCTTTTAATATGTTGTTCTCTTGCCTGGAGGGTAAGTACAAATGCACGTTTCCCATCAACATCTTTTGTTTGTCCTACAATTCTACCAGGCATCTTCCTTGTAAGTTTTGTTCCTGTAGATATATAACCTACTGAAGGTCCTCCAAAATAAGTTGAAAGTCCAAAAGGCTGGGTCCCGCCAATAGCAATATCAGCACCCCAGTCCGCCTGGGATTTTAAAATGCCCAAAGACATAGGATTACTTGAAATAATTAACAGTGCTTTATTCTCATGTACAAGATCTGCAAAACCTGTTAAATCTTCTGTCCATCCATAGATATTAGGTGTCTGTACAAGGACGGCTGCTACTGACTCATCTATTGTTTCCCTTAACGCATCAAGAGAAGTAACACAATCTTTTGTTTCGATCTCTTCTATTTTAACAGGATTATCAGAGAAAAATGTTTCAATAACTGCTCGTGTATTCGGATGAATAGTACCGGATACTAAAATACGATCTGCCTTTTTACGTGTATTGAGAGCCATTGTTATAGCTTCACTCGCAGCAGTATGACCGTCATAGAGGGAGGCATTGGAAACTTCCATACCTGTCAGTTCACAAACAAGTGTCTGGAACTCAAATATTGATTGCAAAATTCCCTGTGATATTTCAGCCTGATAGGGAGTATACGCAGTATAAAAATTAGGTAATTGAAGAACATGGTTAACAACTGACGGTATTAGATGATCATAAGATCCACATCCCATAAAGGACAGACCCTGCCTGTTTTTTTCTGAAAGCCCTTTTAGTCGTTTCAGCACTTCGTATTCTGATATACCCTCAGGTATATCCAATGGTGTTTTTTTTAGAATTTCGACCGGAATATCCTTGAAAAGGTCCTCAATAGAATTCACACCAATGACTTTTAACATCTCCCTGATGTCAGTTTCAGTCTGTGGTAAATATGAAAACATTGTTACTCCTTTTCCAGGAATTCTTTATAAGCATCAGCATCCATTAAGCTATCAAGTTCAGATTTATCTGACATTTCTACTGCAAAAATATAGGATCCGTATGCATCTGAGTTTATAAGCTCTGAACTATCTTCAAGATCTTCATTAACCTCAACAATTTTACCGGAAACCGGGGAGTAAACAGGTGCAGCAGCTTTTACAGATTCAATATTAGTAGCTTCTTCTTTTGCATCTATTTCTGTATCAATCTCGGGAAGTTCCACATAAACAATATCTCCCAATTCATGCTGGGCATGATCAGAAATACCTACATACGCAACATTACCCTCAACTCTAACCCATTCGTGTCCTTCGGTGTACTTTAAATCGCCCGGAATATTCATAATTTTCTCCTCATCTTAAACTAGATATTTTTATAAAAAGGGGTTTTTACAAGTTTTGCTTTTTTTATCTTCCCCTTAATGTCTATTTGTATTTCATCACCCAGTTTCAACCCTAAATCTCTTTTTATTAAAACAAGACCGCAGAATTTATTTAACATTGGTGATTTTGTACCACTGGTAACATGGCCAACTTCTTTTCCATCAAGAAAAACTTTGTAACCTTCCCTGGGAATACCCTTATCAATCATTTCGCAACCACGGAGAGATCTTGGAATTCCATTTTGTTTTTGTTTAACCAGAGCATCCTTTCCGCAGAAATCATCATTTTCAAGATCAATAAAATAACCCAGATTCGCTTCTAAAGGACTAATGTCTTTTGTCAGTTCATGACCATAAAGTGGAAGTTTTGATTCAAATCTAAGAGTATCTCTGGCACCAAGGCCGACAGGTAACACTCCCTTGTCTTTTGTTGTATCAAGAATAAAGGACCATACAGAAGGAACATCTTTTCTATCAACATAAATTTCATAACCAACTTCACCAGTATAACCGGTTCTTGATATTATACAGTCAATTCCATTTATTTTGAGATCATCCCTGAAATAGAAAAAATCAATATCCTTAACTTCTGCACCAGCCATTTCTGCAAGATATTCAGTGGATTTAGGGCCCTGAAATGCTACGGAAGACATAGTTTCTGAAAGATTTTCAAATTCAGGTAAATTTGGTTCTTTTTTTACCCATTCATTTTCCTGTGTAATCCATTTATAATCTTTGCTGGCATTAGAAGCATTTACAACAAGAAGATACTTGTTTCTATTATACTTATAAACCAGCAGATCATCCACAACGCCACCGTCAGAATAACACATAGGAGAGTAAAGACACTGATTTTCTTTCATTCCTAAAACATTATTAGGCAGCAGCCAGTTAAGAAATGCTTCGCTTGTATCTCCTTCTACTGTTATCTCACCCATGTGAGAAACATCAAACAATCCGGCATTCTCCCGAACAACCATGTGTTCTGCAATAATTCCACTTGAAAAATTTACAGGAAGCTCCCAGCCCCCGAAATCGATTAATTTTGCCCCTTCGTAATCTTTATAGACATCGAAAAGGGGTGTTCTTTTTAACATATCTACCCCCAAATAATAATAAAGTTATATATATATTATAATACATATGGAACTAATAAGTCGATACCTTCATATACAACAAAGGTCTCCACATCCTGAATCTCTTCAATCCTTGAAAGTTCTTTACTAAAAAAATCAAGAAGACTAAAATCAGCATCCGGATGAAGTAAAACATAGGCAAGCAGATCATAACGACCTGTTACAACACTGACAGAAATAACACCCCGAAGTCTGCTGAGTTCTTCAGCCTTGGCCCCGAGTTCAACCGTACTCATTTTTAATGCAGCAAGTATCATTTGATGCCCTGGCAGAGCATCAGGGTTAATAAGACCGGCTATTTCCAGAACACCATCGCTTTGCAGCTTATTAACCCTGGATCTGACAGTATTCTCTGTAATAGAAAGTTCCTCAGCAATTATGCTATAGGGTTTTCGCCCATCCCCATAAAGATGTTTAATTATTGCAAGACTCATGCTGTCAATTTTTACAGACTCAGCCATTCTTTCTACTAAACTCCTTCATGAAGTCAACTAAAGTTTGAACAGCAGAAACAGGAACACCGTTATATAGTGAAGCTCTGCAACCACCAACACTTCTATGACCTTTGAGAAACATCATTCCTTCCGCTTCAGCTTCTTTAACAAACTGAGTTTCCAAATCTTCTGAAGGGAGTCTAAAAACAATATTCATAGTGGATCTAAATGCAGCTTCTACAGGAGATTTATAGAAATTATCTCCTGAATCAAGAACATTATAGATCAGTTTTGATTTTTTATCTGATAATTTTTCCATTCCTGAAACACCGCCATTTTTCCTGACCCATTCAAGAAAAAGCTTTACACCCCAGATTGTAAAAACAGGTGGAGTATTATACATGGCATTTTTGTCTGCATGTGTTTTATAATTCAGATATGCGGTAAGATTGTCCGGTGATCGCTCCAGAAGATCATTTCTTATTATCATAAATGCGGCACCTGCAGGTCCAAGGTTCTTCTGGACCCCTCCGTAAATCATGGCAAATTTTTCTACAGGAAGTTCCCGGCTCATTATATCACTGGACATATCACATATTAATGGGACATCTCCTACTTCAGGCCACTCCTTCCACTGAATGCCGCCAATTGTTTCATTAGATGTAAAATGAAAGTATGCAGAATCATCAGATGCTTTAACGGAAGATGCAGCAGGTAAGGATGAATAACCATTATCCTTCCCATCATATACTATGTTTACTTTACCCACTTTTTTTGCATCGTCAATAGCTTTTTTTGCCCAGGCACCACTGCTAATATAATCTGCAGTTTTCCCCGGTGTTAAAAAATTCATTGGAATCATTGTAAAAGCAAGAGTTCCACCACCTCCCAGGAAAAGGATGGAATAGTTATCAGGGACTTTTAAAAGTTCCTTCATTAGGGATATAGCTTCGTTATGGACATCATCATAAAGTTTATGCCTATGGCTCACCTCTGCAAGAGAGATCCCATTCCCCTGATAATCAACCATATTCTCCTTCATCTCTTCCAAAACTTCCAGGGGTATTGCACACGGCCCTGCTGCAAAGTTTAATTTCCTACTCATATCTTACCATCCTTAATTAATTCATCAATAATGCTATGGGCTTCACTTCCAATTCTTAACAGATTTTCTACACTGCTTGCACCAATGTGCGGAGTCATAAAAACATTCTTAACATTTCGAAGAGGACAATCATCATCAGGTGGATCTGTTGGATATACATCTGTAGCATAAGCCCTTACTTTTCCGCTTTCAAGGGCTGTCTTCATATCATCTGCATTGATACAGGCACCTCTTCCCGTATTAATAATAACAGGGACCTTCTGAAAACCCTTTATAATATCTTCGTTTATCATACCCTCTGTGTCGGGTGTCAGAGGAACATGCATAGAGATATAATCCGCATACTCAACAGCATCTTTAAGAGTTTTCTTCATTTCAACCAGATCACTGCTCTCAACATACTTATCATAAGCAAAAACTTCCATACCAAAGGCGGTTGCTCTTCTTGCAACTTCTTTGGAAATATTCCCAAGACCGATAAGACAGAGTGTCTTTCCATAAAGTTCAGTACGCTTAAGCTCTTTTTTAATCCATTTCCCCTCAGCCATGCTTGTATGACCTTCTACAATCCTGTTCGGCACAGAGATCATATGGGCAAAAGCAAGTTCAGCCACAGCAATGGAGGATGCTTTTGGTGTATTTCTAACAATAATACCCTTACTTTCTGCATACTCTTTATCAATGTTATCTATACCAACACCACCACGAATTATAAGTTTAAGATTCTTAGCATTGTCTATATAATCCCGGTCACATTTGGTTTTACTTCGAACCAGAACTATTTCAGCGTCAGCCAATCGTGATTTATCATCTGTCACCTCTCCAAAGTCCACAAGTTTGTCTGGTAATCCGGTATCAAAAGCATCTGAAATTAAAATTAACATTGCATCCTCCTGCTGTATTTATGAAAAATATCGTAATCCTTTCTTATGTAAATGTCAAATAATTAATGCTATTTTTATGATTACATTAAAACAAAAAAAGACCGGTATAATACCGGTCCTGTTAATGGTTTGAAAATTTAATTTGCAGTTTCTAGTAATTCTTCATTGCCTGAACTTTCCTCAGTTTCTTCATCTGCTTTCTAAGGAGGGCTTTATTTTTACGATTCTTGATAGTTGACGGTTTTTCGAAGTGTTCATTTTTCTTCCACTCTCTTATTATACCCTCTTTTTCAACCATTCTTTTAAAGCGTTTAATCGCTTTTTCCAAAGGTTCTGATTCATCTATTTTAACGAATGCTATGGGAACCACCTCCTCTCTGACTACTCAGCCGTATGACTGCTCACTATACTCATAATCAGAGAATTGTCAATAAGTCCGTTCTTTAGTAACGAATCAGGATTCACCGGTACACCACCTACCCGAAGCTCCCAATGCAGATGGGGCCCTGTTGCCAGTCCGGAGGAACCAAGTGATCCTATAACAGTGTCTTCTACCACAATATCGCCTTTAGAGACAAAAAATTCATTCATGTGAAAAAATACCCCATAAACTCCCGGCAAATACTCTATAACAACACTGTTTCCGGTTATAATCCGTTTACCGGCAAAAACCACCTGGCCTGTACATCCAGCATTTATTTTTGTTCCAAAAGGAGCAGCTATATCAGTTCCATTGTGTATGGCTGCGGAACTACTCCCATCAGAGTACAGAAACAATCTTCTATCCCCATACCAGGATGTTATTATTCCATTCAGAATAGGTAAGCTGATAGATTTAAGTCTGGACACTGATGAAAAGCTTGATGTTCCATAAATTTGGTGTATTTGTACTGCTTCACTAACGATTTCAGGATTTGGATCAGTTCTTAAGGATGTATTTGCATGGTCAAGTGGAATATTTTCTTTTTTAAAAGTATTTTCGTGGATTAGGATTTCTCCTGTACTTTCTATACCACCGTCATCATTTTTTATCAAAAGAGTGTATTTACCGGCCTTAAGTGTGGAATCCAATCCAATAAGAGCCACCTGACCCTTAAAATTAATTGTATCTACAGGGAAAAAGATGTTGCTGGTTTCATACTGGCCGTAACTGTTTACAAGTTCAAGTATATAGGACTTATCATCTCCCTGGATTAGAACAGTTACAACATCACCTCTTTCAAAATTTGAATTATAATAAACTTCCTGATCTGCAAAAACTTCCGTCAAAAGCATTAAAAATATGATTATAGTAATGGAGAGTGATTTCATTTTATTCCTTAAAACATTGCTAAGTAATTGATACTTATAAATTCCATATTAACTATCTAAAAGAGAAGTATCATGACATAGGGATTTATTCAAGGAATATTTTGAACAAGTTAGGTAATCACAATCTTAAACGTATTGACAATGGATGTACTTAATTATATTCTTTTATTATGATCGTTGAATGGAATGAAGATAAGAATCAATGGTTAATTGAAAACCGTGGTATTTCTTTTGAAGAAGTTGAAGAGATCTATTCTGCTGGACAGCATATTAAGGTTATAGATCATCCAAATTCTAAAAAATATCCAAACCAAAAAATCATTCTGTTTACTAAAGATGAATATGTTTACTGCGCTCCTTT
>DAOWMA010000377.1 GCA_030643345.1 Spirochaetaceae bacterium | reverse complement strand
GAGGCTGTCCTGAAATAGGTTGTTAGTTCCAATTTGTTGGAAATGAGGATAAAATTTGAGGAGAGAAGGAGAATAGAGTTGTGAAAAAGTATCAAAAAATGCTGATTCTAGGTGTATGTTTTCTCATTGTGCTTCCTGTTTTGTTTGCAGGTGGTCAAAAAGATTCTGCTGCTGGTGAGTATGAGATTGCTACTGTTGTAAAAATTACAGGTATTCCCTGGTTTAATCGACTTGAAGAAGGTGTAAAACAGGCCGGAGATGAACTGGGAATAAAAACCTATCAGATTGGCCCTGCGGATGCTGATCCTGCACAGCAGGTAAAGATGGTGGAAGATTTAATTATTAAGGGTGTAGATGCCATATGTATTACCCCTAATGATGCAAAAGCTCTTGAGCCTGCATTTGCTAAGGCAAAAGAGAAAGGTATTGCAATAATTACACATGAATCCCCTGATCAGGCAGGTAAGGACTATGATGTCGAACTTATTGATAATGTAAAGTTTGGTCGGCATTTCTGGGATATGCTGGTGAAGTATATGGGAAATAGTGGTCAGTATGCAATTTTTGTAGGAAGTCTTACTGTACCTCTTCATAATCTTTGGGCTGATGTCGGGCTTGAATATGCAAAGGATAAATATCCAAATCTGGAACTTGTAACGGAACGAATCCCCTGTGGTGAAGACCAGGAACTTTCAAAGCAAACTACACTTGAACTTCTTAAAACATACCCGGACTTAAAAGGAATAATTGGTTTTGGTAGTCTTGGCCCTCCCGGAGCAGCTCAGGCCCTTAAGGAAAAAGGACTGGCCGGGAAAGTAACTGTTGTAGGTACAGTTCTTCCCGATCATGCAGCTTCTTATCTAAAAGAAGGATCAATGCAGCATGGTATACTTTGGGACCCTAAAGATGCCGGTTTTGCCATGACATGGATTGCTCTTCAGGTTATTGAAGGTAAGAAGATTACAGAAGGTATGGATATTCCAGGGCTTGGGAAAATTACTCTTGACGGTGATGTCATAAAAGTCGATGCAGTAATCGATATTACTAAAGATAATGTCGACAGCTTCGGATTCTAAATCATAATTAAGGCAATTAAATGCCCCTTTGAGTTTCTCAGAGGGGCATTTTAGTAAAATATCATCTTTATGAGGTTTGTATAGGTATGAGTCCTGTTTTTTTGGGCATGAAGAATATCAGTAAAAGATATACTGGAGTTCAGGCACTGGATAGTGTTGATTTTGAGATTAAAGAGGGGGAAATTCACTGTCTCGCCGGAACCAATGGTTCAGGTAAATCTACCCTGATCAAGATTATTTCCGGAGTAGAAAAGCCGGACAGTGGTTCAGAGATCTATATTAACGGGGAGCTTAGTCTTAACAGGAGTTCTATTAACTCGATACATCAGGGGATAGAGGTTATTTATCAGGACCTATCACTTTTTCCCAATTTGTCAGTTGCTGAAAATATTGCTTTAAGTCGTATAATATCAGGAAAGAGGAAATTTCTAAACAGCAGATCGTATTATGCAACAGCCAGTAAGGCTATGAAAAGAATCAATATCAATATTCCATTGGATACAAAAGTGGAAGACCTTTCAATTGCAGATCAGCAGCTGGTTGCAATCTGCAGGTCCCTCACGGGCAAACTTAAACTATTGATTATGGATGAACCAACCAGTGCGCTTACTAAATATGAAGTGGATGCACTATTTAGAGTTGTGACTGATCTGAAGGGAAAAGGAATTGCAACTCTTTTTGTTAGCCATAAACTAAATGAAATTATGCAGATAGCAGAAAGGGTAACCGTTCTTAGTGATGGAATAAAAATCGGATGTTATCCGGTTGGTGATCTGGATAGTAAAAAAATTGAGTTTTTAATGACTGGTGATAATTTTGAATATACAAAAACCAGTACACTTATAACCAGGGATAAACCTCTGTTAGAGATTGAAAATCTATCAAAAAAAGATAATTTTAAAAATATTACCCTGAAACTCTACCCTGGAGAGATTCTTGGTATTACCGGTCTTCTTGGTTCCGGTAGAACTGAGCTGGCTCTTTCTCTATTTGGAATGAATCCAGCTGATAGTGGGATAATAAAGATAAACGGGAAAGAAATCGTCCTGGACTCTGTGACCAAAGCAGTAGATCTTGGGATTGCTTATGTACCTGAGAAAAGACTTGTTCAGGGACTTGTAATGGAGCAGGCTGTCTCAAAAAATACTGTAGTTACCATAATAGGAAGGCTTCTAAAAAAATTTGGTTTAATTGATCATAAGAAAAAATCTGATAAGATTTCAGACCTGATTAAGAAATTTGATATAAAAGTTCCTTTAGTAGATGCGCCTGTTGCAACACTTTCCGGTGGTAACCAACAGCGTGTTGTTCTTGCAAAATGGGTTGCTACAGATCCCGAACTTCTTATCCTTGACGGGCCTACTGTAGGTATAGATGTGGCTGCCAAGGGGAGTATTCATGAATCAATAAAGCATCTGGCAGCAGGGGGGATGGGTGTAGTAATAATTTCAGACGAAGTTTCTGAAGTGCTTAACAGTTGTCATCGTGTTATTGTAATGAATCGTGGAAGGATAAGCTCTGAATTTATTACAGATGAATCAACAGAAGAAGAGATACTTGAATCTCTTGAAAATTGGAGTACATAAAATGAAAAAACTGTTTCAGTTTCATGAAACTTACCTGGTTTTAATTATACTATTACTATCTACTGTCATAACCTCAATTAATTCTAATTTTCTGACTGCCGAGAATATGTTCGATATGCTCAAGAGCAATTCATTTG
>DAOWMA010000216.1 GCA_030643345.1 Spirochaetaceae bacterium | reverse complement strand
GTACAATAGCATACAAAGTTGTCATGGAAATGTTGGATGTCCATTGGTATTTGACTGGGTTATCTATTAGATAACATTCATATTATCAGGTATTTCGGGATACGGCTTTCTTAAAAAAGGTTACCGGACAGCCTGAATTGGTTATTATTTAGCAACCATTCTCTATCTTATTTCCGGAATGTACTATCTGGCATACCGGGACTGGAAGATAATGATATCTATGACAGCAGGGTGGGTTCTTTTTTCCTACTTTGCTTTTTACCGTCTTCTCTATGTTCCCCTCCCCCGAGGGTTACTGATAGAGTGGATCTTCGGTTAAGGCTGGTCGTAAACTACGTTTACTGCTCGCCTATGCTACCAAAGGCTGGTCGTAAACTACGTTTACTGCTCGCCTATGCTACCAAAGGAATTATTAAATGGAACTACTAAATAATCTTATTGAAGGCTTTGGATACCTTGCAGGTTTCGGGCCTATTATAGCAATTGTAGCTGGGGTTGTCCTTGGTATACTCGCCGGAGCAATGCCCGGTTTATCACCATCCATGGGAGTGGCGCTTCTTGTACCATTCACCTACGGGATGTCACCACAGATAGCACTTATTCTTCTGGTGTCTATCTATATAGCAGCAAATTACGGCGGATCAATAACTGCCGTCACAATAAATACGCCTGGAACACCTTCTGCAGTTGTTACATCCTTTGACGGGTACCCACTTACACAGCAGGGCAAAGCCGGTATAGGCCTGGGGATATCTCTGGTATCTTCTACTGTGGGAGGAATAATCGGAACAATAATACTAATATTCTTTTCTGTTCCTCTTGCCCGGATGGCAGTAAAACTTCATCCTGCAGAGTACTTTGCACTGGCTATTTTTGGTCTTACAACAGTTGCATCTCTTGGTGGAAAAAACTGGCCGAAGGCTTTTCTTGCAGCAATGCTGGGCCTCCTGATCAACACAATCGGTATTGACCCTATTTCCGGTGTTAAAAGGTTTACTTTTGGAACATACAGACTGTTTGACGGATTTGCACTGATTCCGGCACTTATCGGTCTTTTTGCACTGAGTGAAGTATTTACAAGAATTGAAGAATTCAAACTGGAAAAGGGTGAAGAAACAAAATATGAAAAAACTCACTGGCCCAGTATTCTGGACTACTGGAAACTTAAGTTTACAATTCTTAGATCTTCCATCCTGGGAACACTTATTGGAATATTCCCCGGGGCCGGTGCTACAATTGCAGCATTTTTATCTTACGATCTTGCCAAAAAGTTCAGCAAGGAACCGGAAACATTTGGTAAAGGTAATCCTAATGGTGTTGCAGCTGCAGAAGCTGCAAACTCAAGTTCTGTAGGTGGTGCACTTGTACCCCTTCTGGCTCTTGGAATACCCGGATCAGCCTCTACTGCAGTACTCGTAGGAGCGCTTATGATCCACGACCTTGTTCCTGGTCCACTGCTCTTTGTAGAAAGACCGGACATTATATACTCACTTTTTGCAGCCTTACTTATTGCAAATATTGTTATGCTTGCACTTTGACTTTTCGGTGCCAGACTATGGGTAAAGGTAACTATTATTCCTAAAAAGGTCCTGCTGCCGGCAATTCTTGCCATTTCTATTATAGGAAGTTTCGCTGTACACTACTCCTTTTTTGATGTAGCTACATGTATTGGTTTTGGTGTTGCAGGATGGATTCTAAAAAAATACGGCTATCCCGGGGCCCCTATAGTTCTTGGTATGGTACTTGGGAAACTGGCTGAAACTAACTTTAGAAGGGCTGTTATTATGGGCGGATATGATGTATTCTTTACACGACCTGTAAGTCTGATTCTACTTCTTCTTGCTCTTCTTTCTTTTGGAGTACCTCTGTACCAGACTCACAAAGCAAATAAAAAAGAAAAAGCGAAATCAGGAGCATAAAATGAGTTTATCATCTTCCAACTTTGAAAATATACTTGTTATGGGAAAGAGCGGTGCAGGAAAGCAGCCCCGAATAGATGTTTTTACTACCAATTTCGGATTAAAACAGCTTTCAACCGGAAATATATTCCGTTCGTTCATGAAAATCTTTAATGATGCAGCTTATGAAGGTGATATAGATCAGTTTTATGACAATAAGAAAAATGAATTTATTCCTGATAATGAAATAAAAAGGATTCTGGGACCCAGTATAGATGATTCTATTATTGATGATTTTATACTGGGTCTTAAAGCCCATTATTATGTTAGTAATGGACTTTATGTTCCTGACAGCCTGACAAACATGCTGTTTGAATCCTACTTCAGCAGATCAGACTACAAAGGGATGGTTCTTGATGGATATCCCAGAACCGAGGCCCAGGCAGAATATCTTTTAAAATTAACAGCAGAAAAAGGGACAAAGATTGATGCAATTGTTCTTGTTGAGAATGAGGACGATGCCATTATAAAAAGGACCATGGGTCGCAGGATATGCCCTTCCTGCGGTGCAGTTTTTCATCTTGAATTCAAACCGCCAAAAGATGGTAAGTTCTGCAGGAAATGTGGTGCAGAAGTAATACTCCGCTCAGATGACACTGAAGAAAAGCTTCGCATGAGATTACAGGAATTCAGAGACAAAACAATGCCCACTATTCGGTTTCTTTCCGAAAAAGGGATCCCTCTTGTAAAAACAGAAGGGGACCTACCTGTTTTTACAGAAGAAGCTGTTAAAAAGAGTGTTGTTGACGGTTTAAAGAAAGCAGGATTACTTTAAAAGAGTATTATGGCAAATTCAAGATCTTTTACGATCGCTGAAATTTCTGAAACTCACAATATTCTCCATACCCCGGAAATTGCCTCCAAATTAAAAAGATTGACTATAGGTATTGCCGGTCTTGGAGGACTGGGTTCAAATGCAGCAGTTTCTCTGGCCAGAACAGGAATAGGCAAACTGGTACTCATAGATTTCGATAAGGTTGAACTTTCAAATCTCAACCGCCAGGCATATTTTCTTGAACATATTGGTATGTATAAAACTGAAGCCACCTGTGATATTATACGCAGGATAAATCCCTTTATTTCTATAGAACTTAATCAAACAACAATTACTGCAGGGAATTGCATGAAACTCTTTGGAAATGTAGATCTTGTTATTGAAGCAGTTGATGGAGCAGAAACAAAAGAAATGATTATAGAAGCTATACTAACGGAATCTGATACCATACCTGTAATTGCCGGTTCAGGGATGGCAGGATACGGTAAAAACTCTACTATTATAGAATCGGGATCAGGTAGACTGCGTATAATGGGAGATGGCGTTTCAGAGGTTGCGCCCGGTATTCCTCTTATGGCACCACGTGTTAGTATTGTTGCAAATATGCAGGTAAATGCAGCACTTGAAATTCTACTGGGAGAATGGAAGTGATAAATGTTAATGATAAACCATATGATTGGTTACAGGGTATGAATATATATAATCTGTTCAAAATTCTGGGATATAAACTTGAAAAACCAGCTGTTCTTGTTACTATAAACGAAACTGTTATCAGGCGCAGTGAATGGGAAGGTTTTTATATACCGGAAAATGCAGAAATAACTGTTTTAAACCTCCTTAGGGGGGGATGAAACCGTAGAGACGCACGGCCGTACGTCTCTACGGTTTTAATCTTCTAATATATTGATTTTCTCCAATACTACTGTTATACTCTAGCCTCCTGGAGGAGGACCGTTTTGATCGATCTTTCATTATTAAATGAGACAACAGAAATTCTGGCAAATAATTTCAAATCAGACGAAATTGAAGAGTTAGGTAAATTAATTTATAAACGTTATGATGGACACATAGCAGCCGGAGTAAAAAATCACATTACTATGTCTCCTAAAAAATGTGCAAACGCTCTTGTTCAGTTTATTAACGACAGCAAAAAAACCCTTCAGTTAATTAAACTTATTATCGAGATGGATGACAGTACTCTCAATGGAAAAGCTATAACTATCAATGGCCTTGAATCTTACATGAATAAGCTTGCAAAAAGTGATATCTACTACGATTTTAAAAAAAGAAAATTGTACAACTCAAAAAAGAATGCATTGGAAATGATAAACTGGGGAACCCTGAAAGATGAAAAAACCTATAATATCACTATAATGAGTCTGGATATTGTTGGGAACTCAAAACTTGTACAAAAATATGGTACAAAAATAATTGAAAAAGTATATTTCCGTTTAAGAAATTTTGTTGAGCAGAAGATTCTTGACTATGATGGAAGAATCTGGAATTTTGCCGGTGATGGCGGTCTTATTGCTTTTACCTCCAAAGAACATATTCCAAGATCAGTACTCTGTGCACTGGAGATAAGAGCTTCTCTTTCTGTATTCAATATACGACCCGATCTTCCAATAACTGATGACATATCCCTGCGCCTTGCTCTGGATACAGGAAAGATTAAATTTTCCTCTGATACAGGCCATATAGTTTCAGATGTAATAAATTATGCTGCACATCTTGAAAAATCAGGGACCCTTCCCGGAGAAATTTCCATCTCTGAAAATGTTAAAAAAAAATTGCCAGCAAAAATTGCAAAGGTTTTTAGTGACAAAAATATATTTGAAAATATAGTCTGTTACAGCACAATCTGATTTAAAACC
>DAOWMA010000302.1 GCA_030643345.1 Spirochaetaceae bacterium | reverse complement strand
GATTGGCGGACTTGTCCTTGGATATGTATGGCAGTTTATTTTTAATAATGCAATTCCTGCACTTGGAGAAACCTTTGGTTTTTTAAGTGGACTGGCTAATCCTGATAATCTTATTTTAAGCAAGGTGGGTTCGGCAATCGGAGCTATGGTTATAGCAGGTGTATGGCAGTATGCAGGATATATAATGATGATCTACATAGCAGCTATTGAGGGCGTTCCCAAGTCTCTTTTTGAGGCTGCTACTATTGATGGTGCAAATGAATTCCAGAAGTTTAAAAACATAACAATTCCCATGGTTGCCCAGGCATTTACAATTACGCTGTTTTTAACCCTTGTACAGTCTTTTAAGCAATTTGATGTAAATGTTTCTCTTACTGCTGGCGGACCATCTGCGATGTTCATGGATAAGCCCCTTTTTGGTACAGAATTTTTAGCTCTGAATATCTATAATACCGCTTTTGTTAAAAATGTTCTCGCAGAAGGCCAGGCGAGAGCAGTGCTGTTCTTTTTTGCTCTGGTAATCATTTCGGTTGTTCAGGTGAACATCAATAAAAAGAAAGAGGTGGAGATGTGATAATAAAGAACAGGAAATTATTTGGTCTGGAACTGATCACTATTCTTGTTTTTCTTGTGTTTATGTTCCCATTCATGGTCCTTATTATGAACTCTGCCAAGGATGCTTTTTCCATTACCCAGTATCCCATGGCCTGGCCTGAAAACTGGAGTATGATTTTTTCGAATATGAAGATCATCTGGACTAGTCCAAACATTCGATATCCCTCTTCCTTTATGTATTCGGTATCGATTACAGTTATTTCACTTCTGGTAATTACTTTTTTCTCTTCCCAGGCAGCATGGGTTTTGGTAAGAAATAATACCAAAACCTCAAAATTTATTTTCCTGATGTTTGTCGCTGCAATGGTAATACCCTTTCAGATTGTAATGTTCCCTCTTTTATCCTGGTACAGGACTATATATGAAGTGACAGGAATCAAACTTTTACGAACTCAATGGGGTCTTATTCTGGCTTATCTGGGATTTGGTGTGTCTCTCTCCATTTTTTTGTTTCATGGATTTATAAAGAGTATTCCCTATGAACTTGAAGAAGCGGCTACAATTGATGGATGCAGGAAACATGAGGTGTTTTACAGGATAATCTCTCCACTGTTAAAACCCATTCATGCCACAGTTCTAATATTAAACGGAATATGGATCTGGAATGATTATCTGCTGCCTCTATTAATCCTGGGAAAGGGTAATAAAGTTCAGACTCTCCCCCTTGCTGTAGCAACCTTTGCAGGGGCCTATGTAAAACAATGGGACCTGATACTAACGGCTATTCTTATGGCAATAATACCTATTATAGTATTTTTTCTGTTTGCCCAGAGATTTATTATTAAGGGGATGGTTGCAGGCTCGATTAAATAAAAATTTAATTTCTTGACATAAACCCTGTTTCGTGCTATTTGTTAAGTCGTAAGTGTAAATACTGGGTTTTGGAGATAGTTTTCCGAATTCCCATGATGGAGTTTTTATTATCACCGCTTCTTTATTTTTTCATAAAGCCTACCTTTCTTTGTATGAATCCATGGAAATTGTGAATTGTGTGTTTGATAAGCGACATTTGGTTTATCGTTGATAAATCACACTTAATACATTATTTCATAGAAAGAGAGAGGAAAAGATGGCAAAAAAGATTTATGTAGGAAACATGAACTATGCTACAACTGAAGATGACTTAAGAGAGCTGTTTGAAGCTTATGGAGAAGTTGTTTCTGTTGTAATTATCGAAGATAGATACACAGGACAGTCCAAGGGTTTCGGATTTGTTGAGATGGCTGAGGATGATGCTGCTACAGCTGCAATTTCTGCACTTGATCAGAGCGAACAGGGTGGCAGACGTCTTCGTGTTAATGAAGCTATTGAAAAACCAAGAAGAAACAACAGACAGTATTAACAGCAGAGACGTATTAACAGTAGAGACGTTGCATGTAGCGTCTCTATACTTCTTATCCCCATTTATCCTTAATGAAAATCAATACTCTTCCGATCCTGATGGTATAGGTTTTTTTCTCCGGGAGTTCATAGGAAGAATGGAAAAATTTGATCAATATATAAAAAATCTACCTGTTATACCTGATGTTGCATCAAAAATAATGGCCATCGCAGATGATAATTTTGATATTTCATATAAAGAGCTGGAAGCAATAATTATGATTGACCCTATGCTCACCGCCAGAATATTGAAAGTAGCTAATTCTGCCCTCTATGCCAGGCAGAGTGAAATTGCGAATCTTCAGGTAGCAATCAGTTTATTGGGGTTTAAAAATATAAAGAGCCTTGTTCTTCTGATAACTGCATCACAGTTCGCAAAAGAACTTAAATCCAGTGAATATCTGAACAATTTTTGGCGCCATTCAATTGCAACTGCTTTTATTGCAAAGCATATTATGCACCGGAAAAAAGATAGAGCGAATGAGGAAATAGCTTTTGTGGCCGGACTGCTTCATGATATTGGGCAGGCTGCTCTTTTCCAGTCAGATCCGGTCCAGTATGCTGAGCTTCTTGAATCTACAGAAAGAGTTGATGAGGCCATAGAACTTGCTGAGCAAAGGTTTTATCAAACTGATCATCGTGAAATTGGTGCGTCTTTGCTGGGGAGATGGAATTTCCCGGAAGTCTATGTGGATGCTGCAAAGGAGCACAACACCCTTAATATAAATTCCAGACATAAAAAACTGGTCCTTACTGTTACACTTGCAGATCTTTTTTCGGACTATCTTGGTTATGGTCAGAGAGAGGGACCAAGGGATGAACTTCTTCAAAATGTATTGGTACTGACTAATCATACTGAATCGGATTTTGAATATTTTAAAACAAGCTATCTGGAAATATTCGAGGGAGATCCTCTTTTTAAAGAATGTCAGAGGCTCTTTATAAAATGATTACAGAGAGAATGAAAATTGTCAGGAAAATTGTGGAATTATTTTCCATTTCCCTTACTTTATTTTTAATTAATCTATTTTTTCCTGAAGATCCGGGATTTTTCAAAACCGGCATAAACCCATATTTTCTTACTGCTTCATTAATATCTGCATATTACGGCCGAAATTATGGATATTTGAATCTGGGCATTTCTTTACTTTTTATACTGGTTCCTATGAATACTGACCTTACTATGACAGTTTACTGGGATTTTTTGTGGAAATTGGCAAGTATTCAGGTTTCGATTATTTTAATAGTTATTTATCTTGTGGGAATGATACATAATTCCTTTGTGTCTCAGATTAAGAACCAGAGATTGTATATGAAAAAGGTATCTCTGGACAAAAATAAACTGCAAAAAGAATTGAGCTCTATCTCTGCAGTAAACAGAGAGTTGGAGGAGAGAGTGCTAAGGCAGCAGGATTCTGTTACCGCTCTGTATACTCAGGTAAAAGCTATGCATTCCCAGAATTTGTCGAAAACTCTTAGTGTTCTTATCAGTACTGTCCAAAAATTTTCCTGGGCAGAGAAAGCATCTATATGGGAATATGAAAAGGATAGTAAACAGCTTGTCATG
>DAOWMA010000354.1 GCA_030643345.1 Spirochaetaceae bacterium | reverse complement strand
TAATTACAAAAGTCTTCCCTTTAAACCTGTTGATGTAGGCAAATACTTCCCTTATTACCTCAATATCTTTTCTTTCTGTGTTACTCTCCACATAACCATCCTGTAAGAGTATTTAAATCATTATCTAATTCATAGTTTTTATTATATATCCATTTCTCTGTTAAATTCCAATCATTTTTATTTATATATTGCTTTTTATCGGTTAATGGCCGACAAATAGCTCTGTTGCTATTGACTCAACTGTCAAGTAGAAATAGTCTTATTGTATAATGCAGAAAAGCAAACAGGACTACTCAAATATTGATAACAAGCAGAGAATTATTGATACTGCAACAAAACTCTTTATACGCCAGGGCGCCCATAATACAAGCCTTGCAGATATTGCAAAAGAACTTGAAATAAGCAAGGGAACTCTTTACTACTATTATTCCTCAAAATCTGATCTTATTTTTGATGTAACAGATATCTATATGAAAAGACTGAGCGCCAAACTCCTTAACTGGATTAAAGGTCATGACAGCAGAGAAAAGCCGGCAGAAATAATATCAGTGGTATTTAAGACAATGTTCAAAACTACATCCAGAGGTAAGTTACATATCTATCTGATATATGAAGCAATTACACACAACGATGCACTTAAAAAAAGAATTAAACAGGCATACGCAAACTGGCAGATAATGCTTGAGGAAGGGCTTGGCAACATCCTTTCCGATAAGAAGGACCCTGCTATCATTGCAGAGATAATTCTAACAATTATCACAGGGGGAGTTGTTCACTCAGCTCTGGGCATTAAAATGAGCCCGATGAATGAAGTCCTCCCCCCTATTGTAGAATAGAAATTATGCTTCTGTTGCGTTTACAAGAAGTTCCTTCTCGATAACTTCAACAAAAGATGCTTTTGGAAGAGCTCCGGCTGCCATCTGGGGCTTTCCATCTACTGGAATAAAAAGTAGTGACGGAATACTCTGAATACCGAATGCCCCTGCCAATTCCTGCTGGGCCTCTGTATCAACCTTGAAAAAATTAACCTTTCCCTCATACTCTTTGGATAATTCCTCAATAATTGGAGCTACCATTTTGCATGGCTGGCACCAGTCTGCATAAAAATCAATAACAGCCGGAAGTTTGCCTTCAAATTTCCATTCCTTGTTATTCTCGTAATCAAAAATCTCTTTTAAAAATTTATCTTTAGTAAGTTGTGTTGCCATTCTTACCCTCCTTAGGTTGCATAGGCGAGCAGCCAACTTGTTGGCGACCAGCCTTTGGGTGCATTTGAGATCGTTCCTCAGGACTACTACGTCCTTCCGGTACGACTCATTGGCCAGCTGCAACAAAGTTGCGACCAGCCTGTCTTTATTGTATATATAATATACTATATATAGTTCTGTTAATCAAGCCTTAAGCTGATTTTTTTTCTCAATCAACAAGTATCTCAATTACTGCACCTGGTTTAATAGTTGCAATATATCCATTAATCATATCCGCCATCTTAAGCTGGGTCAGATGTTCAGCAATCTGCCCTTTTGCTTCTTCAAAAGGAACGCTGGAGGATGCATTTTTTGCTGTAAGTCTAATTAGATGATACCCAAACTGGGTTTCCACTACATCACTGATATCTCCAACATCCATGGAGAATACGGCATCTTCAAATGACTTTACCATCTGACCATGCCCAAAAGTTCCCAAATCGCCGCCATTGACATTACTTGGACCTTCAGAAAGAGTTCTTGCCAGTTCAGAAAATTCTTCTCCGTTATTTAAACGGACCTTTATCGCATTGATCCTTTCGAGAGCATCTTTTTTTACAGAGTCTTCTGCATCAGGTTCTACCTTAATGAGAATATGACTTGCCCTGACCTGCTCCGGTTTGGAAAAATACTGACTGTTTTCCTCGTAAAATTTCATGCTGTCTGCATCTTCAATTTTTATTAAAGGTCCAAATTTACTCATAATATAATCTTCAACCATCAGGGTACGTCCGATATCTACCTTCACCTCTTCTTCTGTCATCCCCTGTGACGCAAGCACTTTTTTATAGGTTTCATCATCAGGGAACTGGCCTTTAACCGCATCAAGCTGCCGGGTTACAGTTTCATCGCTTATTGTAAGCCCTTTTGTTACAGCATCCTGATATAAAAGTTCCTGGTCTATAAGATTATCAAGGACCTTAATCTTTAGTTCAGCAAGCTGTGCATCCTGGAAATTAACACCCTGACTTGTATACTGCTGAATGATTGTCTGCACCTGACCATTGTACGTTTTTAAAAGTATAACAGATCCATTTACTATCGCAGCTGCTTCGGCTGCAATAGCACCCAACGGTTCCCTTTCAACACTTACAGTTGTATCCTGTACACTTGTATCCGGTGTTGCACTTACAGGTTCTTTAGGTTCTTCCTTTTTCCCTCCTGCAAAAAGAGCAAGGGGTAAAATAAGTAGAAACAGAACAAAGAATACTGTTCCTCTATTAATTTTGCTATTAAACATCAACTACTCCATATTTTAGAGAACAACAGATCATTCTGTTTTCCCATGAGTTTGGTAATGAAGGGAAATATACTGCTAAATCTATTCTATATCCAGTGGAAAATAATTATTTTTTGGAATAAAAACCCAAAACAAGCCTGTTTGGATCAACAACCTTAAAATCTCTGTCGCCCCACTCCCTCTTTTGTATCTCCTGGACAATTTCAACACCCTGTTTCCTGCAAAAATCATACTGGCTATCAAGATCTTCCACCTCAATAAGAATAACTGCATCTATGAGGGGTTCCACCTGTTTTGTAGCACTCTGAAGCACAACTATATGGCTCGATGCGGCTTTAAACAGATACCCGCTGTCGTTAAATCCACGGTTCCAGCTATTAACAACCGGCAATTTAAGTGTATCCTTATAAAAAACTATTGATTCTCTGTACTTCTGAGTAAAAAAACTAAACCTGAATTCCATAGTTCTGTCATTGTCCATATTTGTCCCCCGTATGCCAGTTTAATTCATGCTCAGAATATTATCAACTAAACTATTTAAAACTCGCTTATACATCCCCGGGTGTTGCCATGTATATGGACGAAT
>DAOWMA010000325.1 GCA_030643345.1 Spirochaetaceae bacterium | reverse complement strand
TAGATGATCTGCTTGATAAAATCAGAATTATGGCAGAAGAATACTTTGATTCTATTTTCTGGAAGATAGCTTCAACTGCGACCCGAGCCATGATAACAGAAGTACTTGTTACACCCAAACCGGGACTTGTTGATAGATTAAACTCAGGGTCTCATTCTGATATGGATATATTTACTTTTACAAACAGCTCAACAGCTCTTACTCAAACTTTTCATAAAATGGCGGAGCTGGGAGGAAATTTTGACGGAAACAATCTTTTTGAACTTTTGCCCCCTTTAAGAAAAATCGGGATTGAGGGAGAAAAAGAGATGTATAGAGCAACAGAAGGTATAAATACCCAGAAGGGACTGGTATTTTCAATGGGAATCCTGTCTGCTGCTGCAGGATTTATTCATACCGGAAACAGTGATCCTTTCTCAGTCAGGGTCCTCTGTAAAACAGGGGGAAAGATCGCAGCTGATATCACCGTAAAAGATTTTATAGAGATGAAGGATAAAAACAAATCCAAAAGAACAAATGGTGAAAGAGTTTATACTAAATACGGTATAAAAGGGGTAAGAGGAGAAGCAGAAGGGGGATTTAAATCGGCACTTAAAGCATTGAAAATACTCAAATTACAGCTTTCAGAGGGATTTGATTTTAACAGGGCACTTGCAATTACACTAATTCATATTATGGCGGAAACTGAAGATACAAATGTTCCAGGAAGAGGATCTGTTAATACTTTAAATTATGTGAAATCTACTGCCTCATCTTTTATTGAAAGAAGAGAGGGTTTTAATAATAACTGGGTTGAAAAGATTAAAAAGATAGATATTAATTTTATTAAAAACAACATAAGCCCTGGTGGAAGTGCAGATATACTTGCAGTAACTATATTTCTTTATTTTCTTGAAATAGAAGGGCCCATTTTCTAAGGCAGCAGGGGCAGTCCAAAGGATCGATTTATCGATCCTCGTGGCTGCCCTTACATTTTTAGTAACCAATTAGTTTGCAAATGGTTTATCAATCAATCCGATAACTCTTTTTACAGCCTGCAGGTAATTGATATTCTCAAACTTATCAATACCCACATCTTTCATGGTTTTTAGAATGTCTGCAAGAACTGTAGATTCAGAATTTATTGTAACCAATTTGGCACCATTGATCCATACATTACCTACTTCACAGATAGTGTCATTTACCATATAACCAAATCTTTGCTTTTCAACTCTTACGGCCCGAAGTGATTCATTGGCCCTTACCATAGCCAGGAATTCATCAAGAGTATAAGTATCCTTTGTAAGAGCTGGCATATCCACTGCAAAAGCCGGAAATACTTCTTTTTCAAGAACTTCCCTGGAAATTGGGAACTCACCTTTCATCAGCGGGTTCCACTGTTCGAGGCCATCTTTTTCCGTGATAAATGTTTTAATGTCCATCTTTCCATTACGAATTTTTGTATTATTTTTGTCGTTTGTAGCGGAAACTATATAAATCTCCTCGGAACGACGTTCCCATACTTTTTCAGGGACCGGTCCTGATAATCTTCCCATTCTAAATGAAGCTTCATCAAACTCTCTTCCAAATGTTCTGAACTCAAACCGGGGGTCCGAAATTGCCCCTACTTCTAAATTTGCCATATTTTCTCCTTCCTTATATATAAATATTTTAAAAAACTACCTGACTGAAAACATTCTGAACAATAAACAATGCGATAAAAGCAACTGCTGCTGCAATAACAGGAGTTGCTATCCAACCTGCACTTATTCTACCCAGAATTTTTAAATTGAGATTTCTGCCACCCTTGGCAATGCCAATTCCTATAACGGCGCCTACAATTGATTGAGAACTGGAAACCGGTACAAGAGGAAAAGACGGCAGGTTATTAGAAACAAGAAGATCTTTTAAACCCTTCGATGCAAATAAAAATAAAACAATAGAACTGGAAAGAACCACAATAAAAGCTGTAATTGGAGATAGTTCATATATACCTGCACCAACTGTCATCATTACTTTTTTAGAATAGGTGAATACACCAACTGCAATCGCAATACCTCCTATAAAAAACAGCTGCTGTACACCATTGAGAGTAAAAACCCCGCCAAAAGATATATCTTTAAACATTCCTGCCGCACTTTCTACAAAGACACCCATTACGTTTGCAATATTATTGGCACCTAAACTGTAAGAACCAAACGCACCTGCAGCAAGGAGAGCAATTCTTGTCATACCATCCAGACGAATTAAGTGAACTTTCCAGTATTTTAAAACAAAGGAAACAATGAAATACAGAATAATTGCAATAATTGCTGACAGCACTGGTGAAAATACCCATGTTCCAACAATCTTTGTTAAAGCTTTCATATCAATAACTGATCCGGAAAATAAATTCCAGCCAATAATTGCACCTACAATAGCCTGTGAAGTCGATACCGGCAATGCGGCCTTTGTCATCCAAAAGACAGAAAGAGCAGCCGCAAGGGCAACAGTAAAAGCTCCCGCCAGTTCACTGATAGCTCCCAGTTTACCAAGGGTGTGGGATGCGCCTATTCCGCTTATAACTGCACCCAGAATAACAAAAATACTGCAAACCAAAGCAGCCTTTTTAAAACCGACCATCCTGGTCCCTACTGCTGTTCCCCAGACATTGGCCGCATCATTGGCTCCAAGAGACCATCCAAGAAACAATCCGCTGGATAAAAATATTATTATAGTTGACATCTAAACCTGCCTATATGCTTCTTTTGATAGTATAGATATCAAGACGATCTGCTACATCCTCAGCTTCATCTGCAAGGAGAGAAATTCTTTCTGCAAAATATCTCATATGAACTTTAAGGCTTAATTCATCAATAAAGTCACCTTCAAAGGCCTTTCGCATTATTCTCTCTTCTATTTTATCTGCTTCATGTTCCCAGAAATGGACCTTTACAAGACAATCAGCTACTTTTGTAATTTCTCTAAAAAAGGCCCTGGCTGCCGCAACAAGCTCAGCTACACATTTTGTCGATACAACAGTCAGCTCAATAAAATCTTCTTTCAACTCCGGCCATACTTTAGGTTTTTCAATTGAGAACCGTATCATAACCATTTCTGCTGTATCGATAACATTATCCATAGTTTCCAGTAAACCCAGAACATCGCCCCTTGCATCCGGAATAAGAAGTTCCTTGTAGAGTTTATATTTAATGTCCCGCCTTATTTCGTCACTTTCACTTTCCAGCTTTTGTATCTCTATAGATCGTTTTTCAAATTCTTCCTGCTTACCCTCAAAGTATTCTTTTAAACCAGTTTCAAAAATTAAACTTGATTTTAAAATATTTTCCAGATATTTATCTATATT
>DAOWMA010000055.1 GCA_030643345.1 Spirochaetaceae bacterium | reverse complement strand
GTTTATAAAACCGTAGGGACAGGTCGCGACCTGTCCCTACGGATATCAACGGGTATCAACGGATATCAATGGGGATGGGATGATAAAATTAAAAACATTAATTGTTGTTTTACTCCTTCTGGTCCCCTATCTTGTCCCTGCTCTCCCCGAATTTTTTGATAAAACGGATCCGGATATTCTGCTGGAAGAAATAATATCCTCAATGGATGACACAGACCTGCTTGGACAGGTTATGCTTCTTGGATATTACGGTCTTGATCCGTCAGATGAAATACTCGAATGGATAAATAAAAAAAGAATTGGCGGAGTGAAGATATTAGGATGGAATGTTTCTAATCTTGTAAGACTTGGAAGAAGCATTTCCCTTATGCAGAAGACAGCCGCCAGGAACCCCCTCGAAATCCCCCTGTTTATCGCTACAGACCAGGAGGGAGGCTGGGTCCGGCATGTTAAGGGAAAAACATCAATAACTCCTGGTAATATGAGTATAGGAGCTACAGGTATGCCCGAAGATGCATATCAAACAGGGGTCTATATTGGCAGGGAATTGAAAACGATCGGTATCAACATGAATTTTGCCCCAACTGTAGATATATCTACAAATCCTGATGAAGATGTAATTGGACCAAGATCTTTTTCTTCCAACCCCATTAACACAGCAACTCTGGCAACTTCATTTTTTCAGGGCCAGGACAGTACAGGGGTTATTAGTACAGCAAAACACTTTCCCGGACATGGTGCAGCTGTAGGTGATTCCCATGGTATGCTGCCTATAGTTAAAGCGGATTTCAATACTCTATGGAAAAGAGAACTTATGCCCTACCGCTTTCTTATAAAAAGAGGTATTCCGGCAATTATGAGCGGTCATCTATCGTTTCCTGAAATAACAGGCAGTAATATTTCTGCTTCAAAATCGCGATATTTTCTTACTGACATGCTTAGAGAACAATTGGGATTTGAAGGGATAATAATTACAGATGATATGGTAATGACTGGAGCTCTCATCGGTTCAAAAAACATCGAAGAAGCTTGCTATACAGCCCTTAATGCTGGAAACGATATTATCATGATATCCAGAAATACATCTACCTATCAACAAGTTTGGGATTATCTGTACAGAAAGCTGCAGGAAGAGGATAGTTTTCGAAACACTATTACTGCATCCGTTATGAGAATATTAAAAACCAAGTTAAAATACCTGACAGGAGATAATGCAGTAAGTCTTTATCCTGATACTGATAGAATAATAAAAGATATTCCAGCTCCCACCGGAGAAAAGTTCTTCCTGGATCAGGCATTTAGAAGCGTCAGTATTTTAAGAAATGATAAACTACCGGTAAAAATTGAGAATTCAGAAACGGTACTTCTGGCTGCTCCCTACAGGGTATTTCTAACCGAAGGTAAAAAGCGAATTGAAAGAGCTTCGGTATATTACTTCCCCTTTGTGCCTGACAAAGAATCAGAAAAGAAATTCCTTGCAGACTTTAAACTTGAAGCTAAAAATTTTGACAGGGTAATTTTTTGTCTGGCAAACAAGTTCAGTCTGAAAATGCTTAAGACTCTCAAGGATTTGGATATTAAAGTAACTGTAATCTCAACATTAACACCTGTTTACCTGTTGGAAGAAGCGTGGATTAATTCTGCTGTTGCTGTGTATGGAACAGGATATGAATCATTTATGGCAGGTTTTTCCGCTATCCTTGGTGACTATATACCCACAGGTATTGTACCTGTAGACAGCCTGCGGATCCAGGGAACTAATTAGTGGCAGTAGCACAGTTAACCCCAAAATTATTGAATTCTTTTGAGGAATTTTCAAGAAAATATGAATATAAATCGATCTCACTAATTTCCAGAATGTACAAAAAGGAGAGAATAGTTATCCCTCCTGCCTCATCAGCTAAAATTATCTGTGAGGTGACAGATTCAAAACCCAATTGTGTTCTAAATGTTATGATGATTACTGCGGGAGGGATTCTCCTCCCTATGTTCTCAGAAGATCCACCATCAGGTATGGTTATTATAGAAATGCTGAAATTAATAACCGTTTATAAAAAAAATATTTTTTGTATACTCGGTGTATCCAAAGATACAAAAACATTAAAGGGCCTTCTTCATTATTCTGTATCTTCCAAAATAGAATATATACTCCTTAGAAAATATAACAGCACTATTTTTAAAACTGGAAAAGCTGAATTTAATATAAAGAAGGCAAAGAAGAAAGATGCACTGCAATTATTCCCTCTTGAAAAAGAATATCTTCTGGAAGAAGTTTTAGTTGGACCATCTGAATTGAATCCAAAAGCGGCCCTGTTAAATCTACAGAAAACCTGCAATACTCAAAGTGTATTTTATGCTCTTTCAGGAAAAGAAATAATTGCCAAGGTAAATACCAATGGGAAAGGTATTGGATATAATCAAATTGGCGGAGTTTATACGAAACCTGAATTCCGCAACAGAGGCGTCTCTACATATCTTATGAAGATGCTTTTAGATGAGATTCATCAATCCGGGAAAAAAGCAGTATTCTATGTAAAGAAAAACAACAAACCTGCACTCGCACTCTACAAAAAACTTGGATTCCATATTATTGATGAATACAGTGCTTACTATATAAAACCTTGACGCAGCTGTTTAATTTTGATCTAATTACAGTATGAAAATACTAATGGCATCCAGCGAATGTGTTCCTTATGCCAAATCCGGTGGTCTTGCTGATGTTGTGGCAGCTCTTTCCAGACAACTTGATGCTTTTGGTCATGATGTAAGGATCCTGTTGCCAAAATACTCATTCCTGCATCTTAATGCTCACAATAATGTAATTGACAAACTTAATGTTCTAATGGGCTTCAAGGAAGAAAAGCTTGTAATAACAGAAAATATTCTTCCGGAAAGTAAAGTTACAGTCTATTTTGCAGGTCATCCTTTATTTACAGAACGGTCCGGTATTTATGGAGAAGACGGCAGTCATGCCTATAGAGATAATTACTATCGATTTGCTCTCCTATCAGCGGCAGCCTTTTCCTTATCGGAAAAACTTGACTGGATACCGGATATAATACACGCCCATGACTGGCCTGCCGGCCTTGTATCTTCATATCTTAATGAATATAAAAAGAGAGGTAGTTTTCAGAATACAGAATCTGTATTTACTATACATAATACAGGATACCTGGGGAATTTTTCAAAACATGATCTGCATCCGATCGGTCTTCCCTGGGATTCTGTCAGTAATATTAAAGCACATTATAAAGATGAAATAAACTTTCTAAGAAGCGGTATTCTAAACAGCAGGGCAGTTACAACTGTCAGCCCCAGTTATGCTGAAGAAATAAAAATTGCCGGATTCGGACATGGTTTAGAGGAATTGCTTGTTAGTAAGAAAGGGTCTTTTAAAGGTATTCTAAACGGTGTGGATTATACCGAATGGGACCCGGAGAACGATTCTCTGCTGGACATAAATTTTTCAGAAAAAAATCTGACCAATAAATGGAAGCTCAAAGAGGAACTTCAGAAAAAGTCAGGGCTGACGAAAGGTTCCGGGATTGCTCTTATAGGCATGGTAGGAAGATTGGTAGATCAGAAGGGCTTCCGTGAACTCTGCTGGAATACCACAAATAATAATGGGATAGGAGCCATTGAGCAGATCTGCAGTAATTCTGATGTACAAATAGTTATTCTTGGAACAGGAGAAAAATGGATAGAGGATGAACTCCTCAGATTAGATAGAAAATTACCTAATCTAAAACTCATTCTTGAATTCGACAACTCCCTGGCCCATCTGATAGAAGCAGGAAGCGATTTCTTTTTAATGCCCAGCAAATATGAACCATGCGGCCTTAACCAGATCTATTCACTAAAGTATGGTTCTATACCTATTGTAAGAGCTACCGGAGGATTAAAGGATACAGTAAATAACTTTTTCCAGGATAAAGAAAATGGGACCGGTTTTCATATTCCGGAGATGAGTTCCGAATCTATTGTAAAAACTGTAAACCATGTACTGGATCTTTGGCGAAGAAACGGGAAAAGTATAGATATTATTAGACAGAGAGGAATGACAATGGAATTCCCATGGTCCCGGTATGCAAAAGAATATGAAAAACTGTATATGCGCATAACAACTGACATATAAGTCATATTGCAATGCAGGTACAAGGCTTACCACTACATTTTTCATTACATTCTTCATTTTTCATTATTCATTATTCGTTTTTCATTATCTCTATCACTTCATCCACTCTTGGTCCGCAAAATTTACCCTGACAAAGACCCATTCCTGCTCTTGTACGCATTTTTACAGCTTTTCTGGTATTGATATCGATATTGCGGCTTAAGGCATCTTTAATTTCACCCTCTGTTACCCTTTCACAACGGCATATTATTTTACCATCACAGGAAGCAAGTTCTATACGCCGTTTGACCTCTGCTGAATCAAAACTGTTTGACCTTATTATTGCTGCCCTGCCTGGATTAAAATTACTGTTTCTTTCCAGATTAGTTCTGCCTTTTATTATACTTACCACCATTTTTGCAATTGCAGGAGATGATGTAAGACCTGGAGATTCTATTCCCGCCACGTTTATAAAACCGGGATATTCCTCTTTAATTATGAAATCTCCTGTATTTGGAGTCGGACGGATTCCTGAGAATGTTTTTAATCGTTTTTTTATATCAAAATTTGGTAGTGACTTACGGGCAACATCTATTACATATTCAAGAGTCATCTCATCTGTAGCAGTATTCTCTCTACTGTCCACTTCCTCCGAATTAGGTCCCAGCATCAGATTACCATGGTAAGTTGATGTTACAAGTATGCCTTTGCCCTGTTTGGTAGGAACCTGGAATACAACAGAGTTGATTGCTGAACCAGTTCCCTTTTGAAAAAGTATATACTGACCCTTGCGTGGTATAATTTTGAAATAATCTACCCCTGCCATTCCTGAAATGGAATCGGAATATACTCCAGCTGCATTTATTACTGTTTTGGCCTTTACAGTCTTTTTATCTGTAACAAGTTTAAACCCGGTATCTTGTTTTACAATATCAAGGATTTTGTGCTTCAGGAATAGATCGACGCCATTTGAAACTGCATTCTCGGCAAGAGCTATTGTGTACTCATAAGGCGATGTTACACCTACATCCTTTGCATAGAGAGCATATTTTACTAACCGGTTAAGATTAGGATCGATCTTTAGAATTTCATCTCTTTTAATAATTTTTAAATCTGCCACTCCATTGTCCAGTCCATTTTTCAGGAGCTTTTGCAGAGGACCAAGATCATTATCATCAAATCCAAGGACCAGTCCTCCTGTCTTTCTATATCCGAAATTAAGCTGATTATTAAGATCTTCGAACATCCTGTTTCCAAGGACGTTCAATAAGCCTTTTAGTGTTCCATGCTTTGCTGCATACCCGCCATGGATAATTCCACTGTTGGCTTTGGATGCTCCGCTTGCGACATCGTCTTCTTTTTCCAGAATACAGATATCTGCTTTATATTTACTTAATTCTCTGGCTATGGAACAGCCGGTAACTCCTGCTCCAATAATTGCAAAATCGTACATAAAAACTCCGTTTTTTATGGACAGGTACAAGACCTACCCCTACGTACACATATCATATTATATATTTTTCGTTTTTCATTATTCATTTTTCATTAACTTTTTTCCACCAGATACAGATATTCTTTTACGTGAATATCCCTGGCCTTTAAATTCCTGCTTCCACGAAAGGTATTGTACTTTGTTTCAAGAACTTCCACCTTACCTACCCCCTCAAGTAATTTAATCATCTCCTGAAGGCTGATAAATCCATCAGAATTAAATGATACAAGCAGGTATTTTGCATTTATTTTTTCAACCAGGTCCTTAAAACTATCAAAAGCTTCACCTCTTTTATTAAAACTGGATCTGTTCCAATCCACTGGAATACCGGATATATTGCTTATTTCCTCAGGTTTTTTATAGTTTACCAATAAATTAAGCATAAAGTAGTTTGATCCATAGGGATGCTGATTATAGGGAGGATCCAGATATGCTACATCAACCTGGGGGGTTCCAGGTGCGATCTCGTTTGAATTACCCTGAAGTACTTCCACTTCACATTCATAATTACTGAAAATGGGATACTTAAGTTCTATATCTCCCAGTATTCTAAGTAGTGCATCACCATTATTTCCGCCAAATTGCCCTACACCGGATTCCCTGTTTTTATAAAACCCTTTAAACACACCAGAAGTATTTGCATGAATAGATGCTTCGGATAAAAGTGGTGCCAGGAACAGATTTCTGAATTCAGGTGCAATATTCTCTATATGCTGCCTGGCAGTATCAAGATAGGCTGCATTACGGGTTGTGTAAAAAACTCTCTCTCCATAACTGATATCTTTATCATCTGAAGGTGCATAGAGTTCTTTTATAAATCCATCTGCGATAGGTCTGCTTTTAATTATATTCTGTAGTTCCATATATATATCTGTAAGTACTTTTTTATCGACATCAGCACTATTTTTAAGATAGCAGCTATTGATAACCCGTGAATAATCCTCCATATCATTAACAATAAGCTTATCTGAATATTGTTTAAAATACCGGGCTACAATACCTGAGCCTGAAAAAACATCAAATGTACTAAGTTTATTTCTGCCAAGCTTTTCTCTGACACGGTTTAATCCCAAACCAATAAAATCGAGAAGGGTTCTCTTATTTCCAATATATGTTATAAGCTGTTTTGTTAAATAATCCGAATTTTCTCCGGAAGAAAACTCTTCGAACATCATCTGCATACATTGGAGTCTATCCTCTAAGAGTGTAGATGTTCAATTAACCAGACCAGTAAATCTTTATAAAAATTTAGCAGCCTGGTTGCTAAAATACAGTTCTGTTGATACCATCCCTCCTATGAAGAAAGAATTAAACAACCTGCTGGATGGAGCCCGGGTTATCAAAATAAATGGCAACATAAATCCTTTAGTATCAGGTTTGGCCTACGATTCCAGGAATGTGGGGCCTGGATTTATATTCTTTGCATTAAAAGGGATTCATACCGATGGACATGAGTATATAGAAAAAGCAATCAGTAACGGTGCTGTTGTAATTTTCTACTCTGGTGATCTTTCCGAATTTTCGCCGGCAGTTACATATGTGAAAGTAAAAGATACACGGTACACAATGTCTCCTGTTTCCTCTGGTTTTTACGATCATCCTTCAAATAAAATGAAGATTATAGGTGTAACAGGGACAAACGGGAAAAGCACTACTGTTTTCATGATCTATCAGCTTCTTGGTATGGCCGGTTTTAAAACAGGCTTTATTTCTACTGTACAATTTGATACTGGTACAGGACCGGTAAAAAACCACTACCGTCAGTCTACACCGGAAGCCACAGAGATCCATAAGCTGCTGTTCGAAATGCTAAAAAACGGATGCACTCATGTTGTTGTAGAAGCAACCTCCCATGGACTCTCCCCTCTTAATAATCGATTAGGAGATGTAAGATTTGATGCAGCGATCTTGACAAATATTACTCATGAACATCTGGAGTTTCATAAAACACTGGATCAATACGTAGATGATAAAGCAAATCTTTTCCGTTCATTAAAGCCCGGCAGTGGAATTGGAATCGTAAACAAAGACGATCCTTATTCTGAAAAATTTATAGAAGCCGCTGATGCTGATATTTTCTCCTACAGTGTAAAAGATAAAAACGCTGATATGTTTGCATATAATATAACAGGTTCGGGGGAAAAAGCTGATTTCAGAGTGGTGTATAACTCCAATAGACACAAAGCCCACATCAACCTTCCAAAAATTTTCAATGTTGAGAACACTCTTGCGGCTCTGCTTTCCGTTGTAAAACTAACAAATAATGATATTAAAACTTTCCTGCCATTTATTAACAAACTTACTCCAACAGAGGGGAGAATGATTACTGTAGATATGGGGCAGGATTTTGCTGTAATAGTTGATTATGCACATTCACCTGGGTCATTTGAACTGCTGTTCCCTGCACTCCGGGAGATGACAAAAGGCCGATTGATTTCTGTTTTTGGTTCTGCAGGGGAAAGGGATATTGAAAAAAGAAAACGTCAGGGAGAGATTGCGGATAAGTATTCCAATATAATAATACTTACTGATGAAGACCCCAGAGGTGAGGATCCCTTGAAAATAATTAAGGATATTGCTTCAGGCTGCCGGAACAGGGTACAGGGGGAAAAAATTTTCTTTATTGAAAACAGACTGGAAGCTATTAAATTTGCTTTTAAGATTGCAGAAAAAGATGACCTTGTAGTTCTATTGGGAAAAGGCCATGAGAGCACAATTATCTACAAAGATGGGTCCATACCCTGGAAAGAAAAAGATGCAGCTGTCCTGGCTCTAAAAGAGATGGGACATAGGGAGAGTAGGCTGAAATGAAAACTATTGCAATATTGTATGGAGGGAAGTCGGGCGAACATGAAGTTTCATTAAGATCAGGAGCTTCTGTTTATTTACATTTAGACAGATCTCTGTATGATCCAATACTTATTGCTGTTGATCATGACGGTATATGGTATTTTCAACAAGATCCCGGCTTTGAGGATGATAATAAGACTTTGACTCTTGAAAGGGAAGAAAGAACCATTGTTTCAGTAATCCCCGGGAAAGGATTATTCTGTGAAGGTAAAAAACTTAAAATTGATCTGGTATTTCCTGTTCTCCATGGAACTTTTGGAGAAGATGGGACCCTGCAGGGTCTCCTGGAAATAGCCGGGATACCCTATGCCGGTGCTGGTGTTTCCGGTAGTGCTATTGGTATGGATAAAGCACTTGCTAAACAGATATGGCTTCAATCGGGTCTTCCAGTAGTCCCTTTTATCACTGTAAGATCAGGTCCAGACTTTTATACAGAAAATTCCCTTGATGAGGCAGTTGAAAAATTTGGTTTCCCGCTATTTGTAAAACCTGCAAATGCAGGATCTTCTGTAGGCGTTTCAAAGACGAACTCTGTGGAAGAACTCAAAGCCGGTATTAAAAATGGCTTCAGATACGATACAAAACTGCTCATCGAACCCGCAATTGCGGGTCGGGAAATTGAGTGTTCGGTAATTGGAAATACTGAACCTGTTAGTTTTCTCCCCGGAGAAGTAATATCTGATAATTTTTATGATTATGACTCAAAATATATACATCCGGAAAGTGTAAAGTTGTCAGTACCGGCAGACCT
>DAOWMA010000188.1 GCA_030643345.1 Spirochaetaceae bacterium | reverse complement strand
GTTATATAATACTTCCGGGGAATTGGATGTGTTCCTACCACAACCTTTATTCCAAATTTTTCCTCAAGGAATTTCTTAAAATAGGAAGTATATGGACAAGGTGGATATCCAACCACAAAACCTGTCGCAAGATGAACTACCTCGGCTCCGTTTTTCTGCATCTCCTCACAGGCGTACTCAATATTTCCACCCGGGCAGCCCCCGCATGAGGTATATCCCACAAGCTCCACTACATCATCTTTTGAATAAATGTCAAAAGCTCCCTCTCTCTCTCTCATAGCTCTGAAGCACTTTCCCCCGGCACAGCTTTTATATCTGTCACAGATTATAATTCCAATCTTTGTTTTTTTATCCATTTGTATTCCTTTACAGCTTTAATATCTATTATTTTTGATAATGTTAATTCCTAACTCATCACTTGTCAAATGAAATTGGGGAGCAAATTTGTAATTTTTTTGGAATTCTTCTTCCGGCTCCATAGATCCGCCAGTAGTCCAGACAACATGTGTTATATGTTGGGGATCAATTTTATTTTGGACAAGATAATTTTTTCCTTTAACACTATTTACCAGATATTCGGGACCTGCAAATCCGGCTGCTGCTGAAGGCTCTATCTTAATTCCTTCTGTGTCATAAAGCTCTGCCATGTATTTCAGCATTGTTTTGTCTTCTACAGTAAAACAACCATCAAGCATTGTACTCATCATTTTTGCAACAAGTTCCGAAGCAGTTCCAACCGCCAGTCCATCAGCACAGGTATCCATTGTCAAACCTATGTCTTTAACTGATACCAAACTGTTTTTACCAGTCACAAGACCAAGCATCATTGCCGGAGCTTCAACCGGTTCTGCAAAAAAGCAGTGAACATTATCTCCAAAAATATTCTTAAGCCCAAAAGTAATACCACCAGGGGCTCCACCAACACCGCAGGGGATATAAACAAAGAGAGGATGTTTTACATCGACCGAAATATTCTTCTGCTTTAATTGATTGGAAAGCATAGATGCTGCAGCACTGTATCCAAGAAACAGGTCAATCGAGTTTTCATCATCAATAAAAAATATCCCTCTATTTTCACTGGCAGAATCCCTGGCAGCCTGGCAGGCTGCAGAATAATCAGACTCATACTCAACAACCGTAACACCTATATTCCTCAATTTTTCTTTTTTCCATGCTTTGGCATCAGAAGACATATGTACGGTAACACAAAACCCAAATGCTCTTCCCATAAGACCAATACTCAAACCAAGATTACCGGTACTACCAACTACAAGAGATCTTGATGCAAATAGTGAATTTATATCTTTAGTAGATTTATTCACAATACTGGGAATTGCAAGACCATGCTCTGATAGGATTTTTTCAACTATAACAAAAACAGCATAGAATCCACCTCTGGCCTTTATGGAACCGGATACAGGTAAACTATGATCACCCTTGATATATAAGTTATTTAAGTTTGGAATCATTTTAGTAATTTTACTAAGTTCAGAATCAATAGTTCCATTTGAATTCCCCAGTTCCGGATAAAATTTAACCAGCAGCGGGGCAAACCTTTTTAATCTTTCTTCCGCTTCTTTCATATCCCTGTAATTTAGTTTCTGACTTGCAAGAGATTTTTCTGATTTTATTTTATTCGGATTTATCCACAGGTAAGGTTCACTATTCTTTAATTTATCAATACTATTCATTATTCTAACCAAAGAATTTCTGTAAATTTTCACAAAAAGGTGGTCTGATTATCCCCTTATCTGTGATAAATCCGGAAATCAATTCGTAAGGAGTTACATCAAAAGCGGGATTACGAACTTTCATACCTTCCGGACCGGTTCTTCTTTCTCCAAAAAAAAGCACCTCTTCAGGATCCCTTTCTTCAATAACAATTTCACCCCCGGTTTTTGTTTCAAAATCTATTGTCGATGAAGGACAGGCAACATAAAAAGGCAGGTTAAAGTGCTTTGCGAGTATTGCCACCCCCATGGTACCTATTTTATTTGCCATATCACCATTCGCGGCAACCCTATCGGTTCCGACAATTATAAGATCAATTTTATTTTTTGCCATCATAAAAGCCGCCATATTATCAGTAATAAGAGTAACATCAATCCCCGACTGCTGCAGCTCCCAACTGGTTAACCTTGCCCCCTGAAGAAGAGGCCTTGTTTCATCTGCATATACCTTAAAGCTGACTCCATCCTTATGTGCCAGATACATTGGTGCAGTTGCAGTTCCAAGCTCAGATGTGGCAAGGCTTCCTGCATTACAATGGGTAAGAACACCCATACCATCTTTTATAAGGCCTTTTCCATTTAAACCAATATTCCTGCAGATCATTTTATCTTCTTCATGTATGGTAACAGCTTCCTTCTCCAGAACAGTATAAATATCCTTAGAAGTTGAAGCTGGTTTTCCCTTAATAATCGTATTAGCCTTTGCAACCATCCGTCTGAGTGCCCAGCTTAAATTCACTGCTGTAGGCCTCGCGGAATCCAGGTAATCAGCACTTTTCTTAAGCTCGCCCAGAAACTCAATAACACCAAGATCCGTTTTATCCTTAACCCCGTACAGTATTCCATAAGCTCCTGCAATACCTATTGCCGGTGCTCCACGAACTTTTAATTTCTTAATTGAATCCCAAACCTGTTCTATACTTTCCTGTTTCTCGACTTTTACCTCAACAGGAAGCAGGGTCTGATCCAAAAGGGTTAAAACCCCATTCTCCCATGAAAGTGTTTTTACCAGGGATGTATATGATAATCTATTATTGGTCACTGTGATCTCCATGAATTTAAAATACTAATCAGCGTCTGATAACCGGGCTAAAATCGATACCGGAAGGTTCAAACCGGGAAGCCCCTTCCACATGAACAAGGTGAATATAATTATCCTTCCAATGTGATTTTAGATAATCAATACTTATTTTTTTATTCCGGGAATATATATCCGCCTGAAAATTACCTTTCATATCAATGTAGGGGAAAATGACAACTACATGTGTGTGCTGCCTTAAATAGGGAGGTTCATCAGATTTGCTGTTTAAAGATCCCAGATAGAAATTTTGAGGGTAAGTAACAGCCAGTTCGTAGAGTAACGTCTCTATATTCTCTACAGGAAAACCGATATTTTTTTTATATGCATGATACCTGAGATCATCAACATCCACAGCTGAAACGGGAACTTCCGGTTCATAAAGCTTAAGGACCTCATGCGCAAGGTTTCTTGTCCAGTCCAGACCAAAATAGGGGTCCAGCTCATCTTCCAGCTTGTCACTCCATTTGTTACCTCTGAGTTCATAATGCTTATCTATTAGAAGACCTATATCAATATTTGATCCTGCTACAGGCTTATAAATACCATCAATAACCCATTTAGCAAATCCGGAACAATTTAACCCACCCTTCTCACTCTGAGGTGCAAGGCTGTCAATATATACAAATTCTCCTGCTGCATCTATTACTCCGTCATCTTCATCCCGTAAAAAGCTTAACAAAGGATTTATTGTTTCGGAAAGAACTCTGACATTGTTACCATACAGCTTTTTATAATCAGAAAGATAATAGTTCCAATCTACATAATTCGATGTTAGCGCTGCAAGTTCAGAAAAAGATCTTCCGGAAAGCTCGGCCAGGGTTAACGGGACTTTGATATTATTCTGAACCGTTCTTCCAAAAAGCTGAATCTCCATCACAGACTCTTCATTTTCTGACGCTTTCCGTATTCTTAAAAAAGAGTAATCATCATTTTTGTAAAATATCTTTATCTGTGTAATACCATAATTAATATCATCATATTTATCCAGACTGCGTTTAATAATATAACTTCCTTTAGTTCCTTTTTTAAAATCAAGATCAGATCCGTGAGAAAAGCAAAAATAGACAGTTCCGCCATCCTGATTGATTTCTTTTTCCGTGAAAAAATTTACACGCACACCCGTGCTTTCAAGAATTCTCCACTCCGGAAGGGCTGAAAGCGCAACTTTATTGGTACCTGTCATTTGATCATATAAATTTTGACGTACTTCTGTATTCTCAGGGAACTGCACAGAAAAACTGTTAAGTGATGATGCTGAGATGCTGATTTGCCCAAAAACAAAAAGCAATATAAATAAAAAGAGATTATATAATATTTTTTTTGATTCCCACATATTTCTGTATATCGTCAGATTCTTCTATTTTATCAAAGGATTATTACCTTTCTTTTGTTTCTACCCTTAATGGGATAGAGGAAAAACCAAGATCTTTTCTAATATTATTTATAATATACTGCAGATACGAATCGGGAAATCCGGTTTTACGATTAACAAAAAATACAAAGTGTACAGGATTAGTTCTAATCTGAGTCCCATACATAATCTTATACCGCCCTCTGCTGTGTCGTGGAGCTTCCTGGTTCTCTGTCCATCTTTTAAGAGCTTCATTCACCCTTGCAGTTTCAATTCGCTTGTTCAACTGTTTCCAGACCTTATAAACCTGTTTCAACAGCTCGTCCACCCCCTCACCGGTTAAAGCAGAAATTGGAACTATAGGCGCAAAGGCTAATACTGGAAACAGGAATTTGATTCTATCTTTTACGGCTTCCATCTGGTTAGGAATATCTTTAAGCTTGTCCCACTTATTAAGTACAAGAATTACACCACGTCCATTCTTTACAATCTGTGCTGCAATTTTCTTGTCCTGATCAGCCAAACCATCTACAGCATCAATCATTAACAGAACTACATCCGATTCTTCTATGCTTTGGAAAGCCCTGTTTACTGAGTAGTATTCAACATTTTCACCAACTTTCTTTTTCCTTCGAATACCTGCAGTATCCAGTACCTTATATAATTTTTTACTGTACTCAAAAGCTCCTTCAACAACATCTCTTGTTGTACCTGGAATATCGGATACAATAGATGCACTTCGCCCTAACAATCTGTTTGTAAGTGTAGATTTCCCTGTATTAGGTTTTCCCATTATTGTTATGGCTATTTGATGTTCATAAATATCATTTTGCTCTCTTATAATATCAAAATCAATGAGCTCTTCCAGTTTTTCATCCAGTTCAGTCATACCAATGCCATGTTCTGCAGACATTCCTATTACATGGTCAAAACCCAAAGAATAGAAATTCCAAACGTCCGAATCTCTTCCCTGATGATCCACTTTGTTTACAACAACC
>DAOWMA010000012.1 GCA_030643345.1 Spirochaetaceae bacterium | reverse complement strand
CTGGACAAAAGACTATATAAACAGATTAAAGGATGGAGAATTTGACAAGCTTTTAATATACAAAAAAAGACTTTCCAGAAAAGCCGAGGAATATACAAAAATAACACCTCCCCATATTAAGGCAGCCAGACTTGAGGACCCGAAAAACCAAAAAAACCTAAAAGAGATCCGGTATCTAATGACATTCAGTGGCCCCACTCCTGTCAGCATGAACCCGACAGATATTGATTATAATCACTATATCGAAAAACAGATAAAACCTCTGGCCGACGGAGTGCTTTTTGCCATTAATATTAGTTTTGATGAAATTATAGAGGGAAGACAGCTGGATCTGTTTTCATAGTACTCCCTTCAAATAGAAATGTAATTAGAAACTCTAATCTCCTGTCTTGTATGGACTTTTCCTGATACAAATATGATAGGCCTCATTCTTCATAATATTCCATTTTAGAAAAGCAGTTTAGCAATCAACAGTATTATTTACTGAAGTTAATTCAAAACTGCAAGACTATTCTAAATTTCTATATTATACTTAAACAGATGGAGATGATATAATGGATAAAACAATAGAAAAACTAAAAGAACTAACAAAAGATATAGTACTCCTTGAGCATGCCATAGCCACTCTTTCCTGGGACCAGGAAACATATATGCCGCCTAAGGCAATAGGTGAAAAAGGGGAGCAATTAGCACTGCTTCAGGGCTTGCTTCATGATAAAATAACATCCCCTGGAATTGGGGAACTATTGGACAATCTTGGAGCTGATGACAATAACCCCGCAGGGGAATTTGAATCTAAAATTCCAACAGATAGTGCATATATAAAAGAGACATTCAGACAGTACAAAATACAAACAAGACTTTCTAAAAAACTTGTAACAGCTCTTGCTCTCGAGACAAGCCTTTCCCAGGCAGCCTGGATAGAAGCCAGGAAACAGTCTGATTTCTCTTTATTTCAGCCCCATCTGGAAAAAGTACTGGAATTAACCAAACAGAAGGCAGAGGCAATTGGATACAAAGAGACTCCCTATGATGCCCTTCTTGATGAATTCGAACCCTGGACTACTACCAGAGATGTAGCTGATATCTTTGGATCTATCCAGCCATGGCTTACAGAATTTATTGGAAAAATTAAAGAAGTAAAACAGGTAGATGATAGTTTTCTTTTAGAAGACTTTGATATTTCAAAACAGGAAGTTTTTGGTAGAAAAGTACTGCAGGATATGGGGTACAATTACGAGAGAGGACGTCTGGATGTATCTGTACATCCCTTCACAACAACCCTCGGACGGGATGATATTAGACTTACAACCAGATATCAAAAAGACTTTTTCAAAACAGGGTTATTTGGAATAATTCATGAATGCGGCCATGGACTCTATGAACTTGGTTTTGGAGATGATGTCAGAGGGAATTTACTGGCAAGTGGAACTTCTCTTGGTATCCACGAATCTCAATCCCGTACATGGGAAAATGTAATAGGAAGATCGATGAGTTTCTGGAAATACTACTATCCTGAATTACAGAAGTATTTTCCTGAGAATCTGGGAAATATCAATCTTGATAGTTTTTATAAAGGTATAAATAAAGTCGAGCCATCTCTGATTCGTGTTGAAGCAGATGAGGTAACTTACAACCTTCACATCATTCTCAGATTCCAGCTTGAGCAGGAACTAATATCAGGGTCTTTAGCTGTCAAAGATCTGCCGGAAGCCTGGAACATGAAAACCAAAGAATTTTTAGATATTACCCCTCTAAATGATGCAGATGGGGTCTTACAGGATATTCATTGGCCAATGGGGGCTTTTGGTTATTTCCCAACCTATGCTCTTGGAAATCTATACAGTGCTCAATTCTCCTCTGTCATGGAAAAAGAGATTGATGTGGAGGATTCTCTTAAGAATGGTAATCTTGTAAACATCCTGGATTGGTTAAGGGACAAAATACATATTTATGGAGCTTCAAAATCAGCAGCAGAACTTGCCGTAGATATAAGTGGTGAAAAATTAAATCCGGAGTACTTTAAAAGGTATATTGAAAATAAATATAAGCGGATTTACAAGATTTAAGAGAAAATGGGAACTGAAGAAGGAGGAAGGGAGATTAGGAATTATCAACGATTTTCTTTTCTCCCTACTCTTTCCTCTGTGTCGTCCCCTCTCTTTTTTCTCCTATAAATTCCCCATAGTAGCAACCATAATTGCCTTTATAGTATGCATTCTGTTCTCTGCTTCATCAAAAACAACAGACTGAGGGCTTCTAAAAACTTCATCTGTCACTTCCATTTCTGTTATTCCAAATTTCTCATGCATCTCCTGACCAACACTGGTTTGAAGATCATGAAAAGCCGGTAAGCAATGCATAAAAATGGTATCTGTATTCCCTGTTTTCCCCATAAGTTCTTTGTTTACACGATAAGGTTCAAGTAACTTGATTCTCTCTTCATACTTATCTTCTTCTCCCATGGAAACCCAGACATCAGTATAGATTACATCAGCATCCTTGACACCTTTATCTATACTTTCAGTAAATTCAATTACAGCACCTGTTAGTTCTGCAACTTTTTTCATCTCATTGATCAATGAATCAGATGGAAAAAGTTCTTTCGGAGCAACACTAACAAAGTGCATCCCCATTTTCGCAGCACCGATCATTAGAGAGTTCCCCATATTACTTCTGGCATCACCCACAAATACAAATTTAACCTTGTTTAATGGTTTGGCAATATGCTCTTTAATGGTAAGAAAGTCTGCAAGAATTTGTGTAGGATGGTAAAGATCTGTCAGACCATTCCAGACAGGAACACCGGCATGTTTTGCCAGAGATTCAACTGTTTCATGCTTAAAGCCCCTAAACTCAATACCATCATAGTATCTTCCAAGGACCTTTGCAGTATCTTCAATAGATTCTTTTTTTCCCATCTGACTGTTTGTAAGAAATGTTACAGATCCACCCTCATCGTAAACAGCAGTTTCGAAGGCACATCTGGTTCTGGTTGATGCTTTCTCAAAGAGTAAAACTATATTTTTCCGATCAAGAAGATCTCCCCTTATTCCTGCTCGCTTCTTTCTCTTGAGATCCATAGAAAGATTCAATAGATAATCTACTTCTTCTGTAGTGAAATCTTTTAATGTAAGAAGACTTCTTCCTTTTAAATTTACCGGCATAATTTCTCCTTCTCTACTGTACCCGGCCTACTGCCTGGAAACAGCAATTTTTTATATAAAATCTCTCTGTACTAATTAATTTCAGAGAGAATCTCTATTTAACGGCATACTCATACACCTTGGACCACCCCGACCCCTAACCAGCTCCGATCCTCCAATTTCCACAACCTCTATTCCATTACTTCGAAGAGTATCATTGGATACAGTATTCCGGTCATAAGTTACGACCACTCCGGGAGCAATTGCCAGAGTATTTGTTGAGTCATTCCACTGTTCCCTTGCAGCTGTAATCACATCATCTCCACCACTGGGAATAAGATTTACTGCGGATAATTTTAAAGAGGTTTTAAGGGCAGATAATAAACTATCCACCGGTTTAATATTTAAACCATTATTTTGACCGGATGTTATACTAAAAACTTTGACACTGTTCTCTATTCCCTGAAAGATTGTAAATTTATCATAATCCACCATGGTAAAAACTGTATCAAGGTGCATATATGCACGGGTAAAGGGAATCTGAATAACAAGTATTTCCCTGAATGCCAGACCACCCTTGAAAAGACTTTCTGCCAGCTCTTCAATTGCACTTGTACTGGTTCTTACACTGCACCCAACAGCAACAGTTTCCGGGCTTAAAACAAGAATATCACCACCTTCAATACTGTTTGGATTCCTGTAAGAATTCCATATCTCATCTGAATGATCAGAAAATTTCGGATGAAACCTGTTTATATGATGAAGAATTAGTGATTCCCGCCTTCTGGCTTCTGTTTTCATAGAACTTATTGACATCCTGTTACCAATAGCAGCTCCGGGATCTCTTGTGAAATAGAGATTTATCAGGGGGCTTATATAAAATGGAAAAGCTTCATTGATATAGTCTGAGAGTCTGCTTCTTCCCTTTTTCCCAGGCAGATCTGATATTGAAAGACCTGCTATAATTATTTCTGCAAGTTCTGCAGGACTCTTTGAAATAAGGTAATCTGTAATTTCACTGACAAGATATTGGTTTTGAATATGGGAAAAAGAAATTACGTCATTTATAACTTCTGATTTAACGTTACTGTTAATTAGAATATCCGAGAGCAGATCAGAATAATAAAGAACCTCGCTATCATGATTTCTAAGAACAGCTGCAAACTGATCATGTTCGAGTTGGATTTGTTTCAACCATGGAATATCATCAAAGAGCATCTCCTCTAAATAAGCAGGAGTTAATCTCTCAAGCTCTTTCCCAGGGCGATGAAGAAGAACAGATCTTAATTTTCCAATTTCAGATGTAATAGACAATGAATTGACAACAGACATTCCCTGCTCCTTTGGCTGCATAGTCGAGCAGGAAGCTTGCTTCCGACCAGACTTTGGATGCATAGCCGAATTAAACACATTTACAAGAATTTATGCAAATTAATTTTTTGCATACGCATATAAGTTATTTTGGAGTGTATATCAATAATAATCGCATGACAAGTAGTTACTACTGTAATAGTAACAAATTACTATTTTATCCTGTTCTTACCCCAACGCCTTTATCTGTCTACTCGTTTTCATTATTAGATTAGAGGAATTATAATCCCAGAAACTGAATAGCCATTCCACTGAAAAATATTGTAAAACCGGCAATAACATGGGAAAATTTTTCAAAAGGTTTAAATGAGATTCGTTTCAGACCCCATAGAGAACTCATAACAACAGCAGTCATAGTTCCAATAGTGGCTATTCCAAAAACCCCTGCTACGAGGACAACACCCGATACACTGTTTTTTGCAGCAGGATACATAAGAATTGGTATTAATGGTTCACAGGGACCAAATACAAAAATCAAAAATAAAACCCAGGGTGTCATTGTTTTACCTTTAATATTATGCACATGGGCATGTTCTACTGTATGACTATGAGAGTGTGTATGATGTTCACCATTTTCATGAATATGCTCATGAACATGTTGTTTCTTTGTAAAAATTCGATGCATTCCCCATACAGCATAGACCAGACCGAACCCAATCAACATCCAGGCGGCAATATTACCTCTAACTCCTTCTATAATAGTAAGTTTGCTCAAAACGAATCCCAGAGCAAGTCCGGCAAATCCAATTATTACGGAGCTCCCTACATGACCAACTCCACAGAGGACTGTAATTATAAGAGTTTTTAGTTGTGGCCAATCCCCTGCTCTGGCTATAACAATAAACGGAAGATAATGATCCGGACCAGTGATAGTATGAAAAATTCCTATGGAGGCGGCAGAGACTATTAGAACAGTTAAATCGCTCATAATTACATTTTACCATACATTTATTGTGATGTCATCTATTTTATTAGGAGATTTTTCCAAATATTATATCTTGAGAAATGCTTACAAAAAAGATAAGATATAGATAATTAATTGTTTTAGTATCTTTTGTTTCCTGAGGATATCTCTCCTGTTATTTAGCCATTTCACGTCTTACATTGCTTTCAATATAGGTAATAATTTCTTCCTGAGTTCTCAATGAATCTCCCAACTCACACTCATATGTATCGGCCCATATACATTCATCTTTTCGGGTGTCAATAAGCTGAAGTGAGAATCTGATGCGGCAATCAGTATATTTTTCATCTTTATAGGTTTAGATCCGGATGGATGTACAGGTGAAATTTTACTACCGGCATTTTCATTTTTCTTCTGTTTCCCTTTTATTTTCTTTATCAGTTCAGTAGTTGCCCCTTCCGGTCCCGCATCTAATTCACGCTTGAGAATTCTTGTAAGAATATCGTACTGACTAATGGCAGAAGAAAAATCACCGTTATCAGAATGAAGGCTCATAATTATTCTATAATAATCCTCCCTGACGGGGTCCATAAGAATCAATTTTTGTGCACAGCTTAAAGCAAGATCTGGTCTTTCACCACTCTGTGATTCTGACATAAGCTCTTCAAGGGTTCTCGTAAATATTGCTGTAAACATCTGCTCTGTTTCAAACTGCCAGTCATCAAAATCAGGGCAGTCCGGTAGTGAAAACCCATCAAGGAATTCTCCACGGCTGCAGGATACAGCTCTGGATAGCCAGTCAACATAAACAGAAGTGGGTCCACCTGCTTTTTTGCATGCTTTGGCCTCTTCAACAAACGATTGAAAATTCCAGATATCACTCTGCAGTACATCACTGGGATTAAGTTGTATCATCTCATCCTGAGTGAGAATACATTCTGTATTTAATAGATTTCTACATTCCGACAGAATAATTCTAAGATTAGCCCTGCCCCTTTTCTCTTCAAGCTCCGGCCAGAACATGTCGGCCAGTCTGCTGCGGGAATGTGGTGATGGGTATTTATCAGACCGGGATAAATTAACTTACCCCTTGCATCAATTACTTCGTCTGCAGACTCATTGATAGACTGTGTCATTTGCATCACAGGTTACTGCTGCACTGGCATTTCTTATTAGAGTGGTTTTATTCATATTTTTTCCAGCCATGGATTTAAAAGCACAGCTGAACTCTGCTCCATATCTGGAATATTTCTGGTTACTACAGTACAATTATAAACAAGCCCGGAAGCGGCAATAAAGCCATCTATAGAAGGCATTGGTTTTCCGGAAAGTTCCACAATACCCTGAATTTCTCCCCATCTGGTTGCAATTCTTATATCTATTGGAATAATTCTACCATCAAAACGTTTTTTCAGCTCCCCTTCTACCCATAATTTTAGATGGTTCTTTTTAAAACCTTCAGGTAATTTTTCTATACCCTTCTCTATTTCCCCGAATGTCAGAACACTGACATATAAATCTTCTTCTTTTTGGTTTTGCATCCATAAAATTACATTTCCATCTGGCCTGGGTTTGATTATCTCGGATATTACACAAGTATCTAATAGGTATTTCATAAACTGGTTTCTCTGGGTAAATCTTTTCTCCTTGAAATATCCAGATCAACACCTACAAGCGGGGAGTTTCGTAAAAATGTGACTAAATCTGTTTCCGGCTTTGTAATTTTTTTATAATCATCGAATGAAACAATTACTACTGCGTTATTTCCATGCCTGGTCACAAACTGAGGTTCATGATGCAGTGCTTTTTCAACCAGCATACTGAATTTACTTTTTGCATCCTGCAGCTGCCATGTATTGGTTTTCATATTACCCTCCCTATCTAGTCAGACTAGTCTGATCAAATAGTAATATTTGTATTACTATTTGTCAAGAATTGTACTTAAAAATATTTGGGGGGTTTCTTAATTTTTCCATACTAATGAATTGACAACATAACCAAACTTAATATACTTATTACTACTACAATAGTAACAACACAAAACGGGCTGGTCGCAAACAAGTTTGCTGCTCGCCTATGCATCCTAAGGAGATATAAATGGATAAAATCAAGATAATAATTTGGGGTTTCGGAGCCATGGGAAGCGGAATGGCAGAAATGCTTCTTGGGAAAACAGGTGTAGAAATTACCGGAATCTGTGATTCTCATCCCAGGCGAAAGGGCAAAGAGATGTTAAATATTCTGAAAGCCAGTGGGAACATCGCTAATACTGATAATATTAATCATCCTGAAATAATAATAAAAGAAAAAATTGAAGATATAGTATCCCCGGGATGTGCAGATGTTGTTCTTCTTGCAACAGATTCCTTTACAAAAAAAGCGTATAAAAAAATAGTTTATCTCCTGGAAAATAAACTTAATGTTGTATCTACAGCCGAAGAGATGGCCTACCCTGCAGCATCGGAACCTGAACTTACAGCTCAAATGGATAAAATAGCAAAAGCAAATGGTGTATCTGTCCTGGGAACAGGGATAAATCCTGGACTGATAATGGATCTTCTTGTTGTACTAATGACTGGTGCCAGTATTGATGTAAATCATATTAAAGCTGAACGTGTTAACAGTCTATCTCCCTTTGGTCCTGCAGTAATGGAGGAACAGGGAGTAGGCCTTACGAAGGAAGCCTTTATTAATGGAGTCAATGATGGATCTCTGGCAGGACATGTAGGTTTCAACGAATCTGTGGGAATGATTACAGATGCGATTGGCTGGAAACTAAGCAGCAAAGTACAGCAGACCCAGAAACCAATAATAACGTCCGTACCACGAAAAACAAAATATATTGAAGTAGAGGCTGGAAATGTAGCCGGCTGCAGTATGAACGGATACGGTTATGTTGATGGGAAACTGAAAGTAGAGATGGTCCATCCCCAGCAGATTGAACCGGAACTGGAGGGTACAGATACAGGAGATTACGTGACCATACAGGGAATTCCAAATATCAACCTTTCCATTAAACCTGAAGTACCCGGTGGAATCGGTACAATCGCCATGTGCGTAAACATGATCCCCCAGATTATAAACGCCTCTCCGGGGTTAAAAACAATGCTTGATCTTCCGGTTCCAAGAGCAATTATGGGCGATATGAGAGACAGGATAGATCAGTAAACAGTGAGTAGTGAGCAGTAGAGAATATGACTAAAGGTGGGATTATGACAGCGAAAAAGGGTGATTGGGTTAGAATTCATTCTATTTTAATGGAGGCTGGTGCCAGAGCTCCCGGGATTCCTGATGATACAGCTAAAGTACCTTACGAGCTTTGGGATAAGGGATTTTTAATCTCTGATAAAGCTGATATTGGGGAAAAAGTAAAAATCGAAACAATTACAGGTAGAAAGCTAACTGGGAATCTCTTTGAGACGAATCCCTCCTATGACCATAATTTTGGAGAATTTGTTCCGGAAATAGTTATGATTGATAAACAGCTTAAGGTTCTAATGGGAGAAATAACCAAATGAATAACAACTACCTTGACCTGATGGAAAGAAAAAACGAGATTATGAAGAAATCCGTAGGTATTGATTACTCACTCTTTGAATCAGGATCTATTGCCTTTGATTTTGAAGAGATGATGAAGAAAGTTGGATACAGTCTGGATGAGATAAGGGAAATACAGGAAGAAACAGGTGTTGGGAATACTCCAATGTACGAACTCCGAAACCTGACAAGCCTGGCAAGATCTCTTGCTCCTGCCGGGAAGGGAGCAAGAATTTTCCTCAAGGATGAAGCATCCAACCCCTCCGGCAGTTTCAAAGCCAGAAGAGCAGCAACTGCTGTCTACCATGCAAAAAAACTCGGGTTCAAAGGTGTAATTGCTGCTACCAGCGGTAACTACGGTGCCGCAGTAGCCAGTCAGGCAGCAATGCGAAGCTTGAACTGTATAATTGTTCAGGAATGTTACGATTCAGAAGGAAAGGGACAACCGGAAATTATTGAGAAAGCCCGCAAATGTGAAGCCTTTGGTGCAGAGGTTGTTCAACTCTCTGTTGGACCTGAGCTTTTTTACACATTTCTTAAACTTCTTGAAGAGACAGGCTACTTCAATGCATCTCTGTATACACCCTTCGGAATTGCCGGTGTAGAAACCCTGGGGTACGAGCTAAGCCGGCAGATGATAGATCTTACAGGGGAAAATCCTGATGCCGTTGTTATAACAAATGCAGGCGGTGGAAATCTAACCGGGACTGCCAGAGGATTGATAAAAGCCGGGGCAGATAAAACAGAAATAATCGCTGCAAGTGTAAACCTTAAGGGTCTCCATATGGCCAGTGACAGAGACTTCAACAAAAAATCCTTTACAACCGGGCATACAGGTTTTGGAATTCCTTTTACAACGGTACCGGACAGATCTGATGTACCAAGATCTGCAGCACGCCCCCTGAGATATATGGACAGATATATAACCGTAAATCAGGGAGAAGTTTTTTACATGACCGAAGCCCTGGCTCAGCTGGAAGGACTGGAAAGAGGTCCTGCCGGGAACATCTCATTAGCAGCAGCTTTTGTAATTTCCCAGAGTATGGATAAAGATCAGACTATTATTGTTCAGGAAACTGAATATACCGGAGCAGGAAAGCACATCCAGCCCCAACTTTCATTTGCACGAAACAATGGTATAGAGATTAGTCTGGGAAACCCAAAAGAGGAAGTTCCCGGGAAATCCATAGTACTACCCTCACATCCATCTCTAATAAAAGTCCAGGATCTGGATCTTGATAAACTAAGAAAATCCCTGATTAAACATAGTCTGGAAGCAATAAATACTGAAAACCAGAAAAAACTTACAGATAAAGATATTCAGTTTCTAGCTGATGAAACAAAAAGCAGCACTAAAACAGTTAAAGAATTCATTAAAGATATTGAGCCATAAAATGAAGCAGTAAAGGAAACATTAATGGAAAGAGCAATGGAGCGACCAGACGATTATCTGGAACGAAGAGAACATTTAAAAGAGCTGACAGAAGAACAGCTGGAAGCAAGATTCTGGGAATTAACAGAAAAACTGATGGATCCGGTAGTTAAACTTGCAGAAACCCATACAAGTCCATCCATTGAACGCTCAGTTCTACTCCGAATGGGTTTTTCCAGTCTTGAATCTACAGCCATAGTGAAACAGGTAATGGATCATGGTCTTATGGGGAAAGGTGCCGGGCATATTGTTTATAAGGCTGCAAAAGCTAAAAATATTGATATAAGAGAAGCCGGATTACAACTATCAGAAGGGAAACTCTGGGATGAGGTAGATAGCCTTTTTAAAGTAAAGACGCAAAGCCTTGCGTCTCAACAGGGAGACAGATCTAATGGATAAATCCGTAAAGACGCAAAATCTTGCGTCTCTAAAACCAAACGAAAAACTGGATATCGAAAACATCCTGAAAGATCTCGAAAACTACCACCCAAGAAGACGCAACTGGATCTGGCGGTCTTCCGGTACAGACACAAGGCCTCGCATCTCCTCTTCAGAAGATGGCACACACAATAATATAGAGGGCATAGTAAGGGCGATTCATGAATCGCCCCAACGGATAGGGAAATTCGATTACCTGGAAACCTCACAAAACCTCGAGAACTCCGTCCCCCTCCCTGCCGCACACTACTTCAACGATATAGATCCTCAGCCAGGGTGTTCCATAACAACAGAGATTGCCTCCGGAAGATTCGAAGATGATATCCGTCGCATGAGAATGGCAGCATGGCATGGTGCGGACCATCTTATGGTAATACGAACAGCCGGCCAGAGCCACATGGAAGGGCTTATCGAAGGGACCCCCCAAGGTATTGGTGGTGTGCCAATAACAAGAAAACAGATAAGAGCACAGAGGAAGGCCCTCGACTTAATAGAAGATGAAGTGGGAAGACCAATTAATTACCACTCCTACATAAGCGGTGTTGCCGGACCGGAAATGGCAGTAATGTTTGCTGAAGAAGGTATTAATGGTGCTCATCAGGATCCCCAGTACAATGTAATTTACCGAAATATAAATATGGTAAGAAGTTTTGTAGATGCGGCTGTGGCAAAAAAGATGATTGCCTGGGCCGGAATTGCCCAGATAGACGGTGCACACAATGCAAATGCCACAGCAAGGGAGGCATGGAAGGTAATGCCTGAATTAATGGTACAGCACGGTATTAACTGCATATTTTCAGTTAAGGCAGGGATAAAAAAAGAAAATATCTGCCTCTCCACTGTACCCCCCACATCTCCTCCTGCACCTTGTATGCGAATGGACCTTCCTTACGCTGTAGCTCTAAGGGAACTTTTTAAAGATTACAGAATGAGAGCCCAGCAGAATACAAAATACATGAGCTCATCCACCAGAGAAGCAACTGTTTCCCACACATTAAATCTTTTAATCTCTGAACTTACCTCTGCTGATATTCAGTCAACAATTACTCCCGACGAAGGGAGAAATGTACCATGGCATATCTATAATATGGAAGGAACCGATACAGCAAAGCAGGCCTTTGCGGGAATGGACGGCCTGGGAACTATGCTGGAAATTAAAAGACACAACAGCGAACTGGGAAATAAAGTAAGAGAATTGAAAGAAAGAGCTATCCTTTTTCTTGAAGAAATGATCAAAGAGGGAGGTTATTTCAAGGCTGTAGAAGAGGGTTTTTTTGTTGACTCAGGAGAATATCCGGAACGAAACGGAGATGGTATTTCAAGAAAAATTGATGGAGGAATAGGTGTCGGGACAGTTTATGAAAGAGATGCTGATTATATGGCTCCTGTAACTGCCCACTTCGGATACAACAACCTTGCTCCATTTGGCGAGGAGGCAGCTAAAAATCCTTCCTCTCTAATCGGAGGTGGAACTTTCGAGAATCCTGAAAAAATAGTTTTTATAGATGAGCTTGATGAAGAAGACAATGTAAATGTACGAATGGAGAGAACAGAAGAACTTCGTCAAACTTCAAAAATCATGCCTGAAATGGAGTGGCAGGGAGATGGCATTGTTCAGACAACAATGTTTCTTCCAACTGATAAACGAACGGCATCCTTTGCAGCTATTGAAATAGGCAAAAAGATGGGTCTTGCTGATGTTGAAGTGATCAATGTGGAAGTGATGCACCCCGCTGAAGGTACACGTGTTGAAATTAAAGGCAGGGTTGATTTTACAATAGACACAGCAAAACTCGACATTCCACCGGAACCTGAAGTTATGACAGAAGATGAAATCAGGTCAATAATAAAATCCGAACCTATGACAATTGTTGCAGGAACAGTAGGTTCTGATGAACATTCAGTGGGCCTCCGGGAAATTATTGATATTAAGCATGGTGGTATTGAAGGATTTGGAATTGACTGCCAATATCTTGGGACCTCCGTCCCCCTTGAGAAACTTATCGATGCAGCTATTGAGACAAATGCTGATGCAATACTTATTTCTACCATTATCAGCCATGATGATATACACTATAAAAACATGAAAGATCTTCATAACCTGAGTGTGGAAAAAGGGATCCGGGATAAGATAATTCTGGTTGCAGGCGGCACTCAGGTATCTCCGGAGATTGCAGCAAAACAGGGATTAGATGCCGGATTCGGCCGTGGAACAAAAGGAATTAACGTAGCAACTTTTCTTGTGAAAAGAAGAGAAGAAATGAAGGGAAGTAAATAGGCTATCAGGTTGAAGGCTTTTAAGGAGATAGAAAGATAGTGAATATTGATGTTCTCGTTGCTGAAATTGGCAGTACTACTACTCTGGTAAATGCTTTTAATGATATAGATAGTTTAAGTCCGGTATTTTTAGGGCAGGGCTCAGCTACAACAAGTATTAAAGAAGGTGATGTGCGTATTGGATTGGATTCTGCCATTAAAAACCTGAAGAAAGTACTTTCCGGCAAGCCTTCAGGAATTTCCTGGAACTCATTTTTTGCTACTTCAAGTGCCGCCGGTGGATTGCGGATGACTGTCCATGGGCTGGTTTATGATATGACAGTAAAGGCAGCAAAAGAAGCAGCCCTGGGAGCAGGAGCAAATATCCATCAGGTAACTGCAGGAAAAATGAGGCAGAGTGATATCGATCGAATGATAAATATAAAACCAAACATCATTATGATTGCCGGTGGAGTAGATTTTGGGGAAAGAGATACAGCTCTGGGAAATTCAACGGCCATCTATAACGCCTTAAACCTTACCTCACTTAAAACACCAGTTATTTATGCAGGTAATATAGAGAATCAAAACGAGATTAAAAACATATTTGCAAACTATAGGGGCAAACTTATAATTGTAGATAATGTCTATCCCCGGATTGATGATCTTCAAATTTTACCTGCCAGAAAAATAATTCAGACAGTTTTTGAGGACCATATTATTCATGCACCCGGTATGGAACACATAAGAGATATGGTGGATGGTCCGATAGTTCCTACACCAGGTGGTGTTATGCTGGCGGCTGAAATTCTAAAAGAGAATACAAGTGATCTGATAGTAATCGATGTGGGAGGCGCAACAACTGATATTCATTCAGTTACCAGCGGCAGTGAAGAAATAAACCGAATTCTTATCAGCCCTGAACCCTATTCTAAAAGAACAGTAGAAGGGGACCTGGGTATCTATATAAACCGTAAAAATGTTCTGCGGCTAATGCTCCGGAATCAGAAAAATACTGATATATATACAGAGGAAGACAGAAATTACCTTGGTAAAATCGTAGATGGCCTGAGCCCGGTTCCAGCAACAGACAAAGAAAAAAAGATAGCTTATGACCTTACTTATACAGCAGCTTCAGCAGCTTTGGGGAGACATGCAGGGGCTTTCAGAGACCTGTATGGACCAAGGGGTAAAACCATAATGGCAGAAGGCCGGGACCTTACAGCAGTTAAATACTGTATAGGTACCGGCGGGGCCCTGACACGATTAATGGGAGGAATAGAGATCATGCAGAAAATGATTACTAATTCCCCGCGTAAAAAACTCTATCCTGGAGAAGGTATAAAGTTTCTCCTGGATAAGAATTATACAATGGCCAGTCTTGGCGTTCTTTCAAAACAATACCCGGATGCAGCAGTTAAACTAATCAAACAAAGCCTTGGATTATCAAATGAATAAAGTCAGACTTCAGGAGAAAGCATAATGTCAGGACCGGTTATTACTGTAAACCTAAAAAAGATTGAAGATAATACAAGAGTTATTGTAGATTTCTGTGAAGAGCATGGTATTGATGTAATTGGAGTTTCCAAGGTCACCTG
>DAOWMA010000041.1 GCA_030643345.1 Spirochaetaceae bacterium | reverse complement strand
GGTATTTCAGGGAGGTCGATAGCATCTGTATAAACGGAAAGACGGAGAATAAAAGTATAAAGATTATCAGCAGGAAAAAACCTGCCCGGTTTAGAAAGCTTTTATTTTTTACCATTTTAGTACCTTCTTAACGTAGAATAGAATAAAACCAATTAACAGGAGAAACTGGACTAATGCCAGAGCGGAACCCTGTCCCATCTCCATAGCTCCTGTAAATGCCTTGAAGTATGTGTATACGGCCAGTACTTTTACATTTTGAGTTAAAAGATATACTTCATCGAACTTATTGAAATTCCAGATTATCCTTAACAAAACAATTGATCCTATGACAAAATATACTTCCGGGAATGTGATAGCCTTAAATTTTGCCCACCCATTGGCACCATCAATCTCTGCAGCCTCATAAAGTGTTGTGTCTATTGCCTGAAGGCGTGAGAGTATCATTAGATATGCAAAGGGGAAGCCCTTCCAGATACTGAAGAGGATTGCCACCCATACGGCATATTCCGGTGTTCCAATCATGTTGAACCTTTCGGAAAATATCCCAAGTTTTTCGTAGGTAATATCCATAAAAATACCGTTTACAGGATCAAAAATAAACTTCCACGCAAAAACAACCGAGATAACGGGTGCTACATAGGGCAGGAGTACAAGACTCCTCGCCAGCCATCTTAATGGGAACTCCCTGTTCATGGCCAGGGCTACTATTAAACCCAGAACTGTTGTTCCCAGAGTGGTAAAAAAAACATATACAACAGTAGTAAGGACACTATTCCAGAAGGTTGGATCAAATACTACATTACTGTAGTTATCCAGACCTATATAAGTGTTCCCCCCCTCCAGATTTACATCAAAAAAACTTAAATAGATATTGTATAATATCGGATACAAAATTAATGAGAGGATTATAGCTGCAGCAGGAAGTATGAGTGCCCAGCCAAGAACACTTTCTCTCTGCTGTCTGTTTAAATTATTTTGATTTAGTATGTTTGCTAGAACCATGTTTTACCCCTTTCAGAACTTTTTCCCGGCAAAGCCTGACTATGCGGCAGATAAAAAAAGAGCTGTCCGGATATCCCGGACAGCATGTTTTCTAATAAAATTTACTTCATAAGTTTCTTCATTTTACTTTCTGCTTCTGCCATTGCTTTATCTACATCCATTCCTTCCTGTGTAATTTTGTATATCATCTCAGGAATGATTTTTTGTGCGGTAATACGACTGGCAGCTTCCATTCTGTTTCCATCTACAATGCTGAATGTCTCTATGCTGTCCAGACCCTGGATAATTTCACTCATCTTTTCAGCCCCGTAGTGCTTAAATATACCCTTGGGATCGTTCTGAAACCTTGGGTTTGTAGAAATTTCCTTAAGCATAGGATTCATTCCGCCCGGTGCCATATGGAGGAAGGTTATATAAGCATTTTGTGTATACAGATACTGTATAAATTTCTTTGCTGCTTCTGTCTTTGCGCTGTCTTCCTGTTTGAAAAGACCGAAAGCAACGACTGTTCCGTATCCTGCAGATGATTTATTTGTCATAATCGGTGCAAGACGTGTCTTGTCTACGAGTTCAGGATCAAATCCCGTTCCCTTAAGACTTTCAAAGTTATCAGATGTAAGAGAACCTGCAGCTACTTCAGCAAGAGCAAGGTCGTCCATAATATAGGTAGAGTAGTAGAACATCGCCAGCTTTCCCTGAAGATAGTAGTCTCTTGCTCTCCATGTCTGCGGTCCGGGAGGCGTATATTTGGCAAGTTCAGCATAATATTCCACAGCTTCTTTCATTTCAGGTGAATTGAATACAAGTTTGCCGTCTTTATCAAAAAGTGCGGCATTGTTTGCCATGGCAATCGGGGTAAAACACTGTTCATCATAACCCTCTCCTTCCATTGTGCCGACCAAAATACCATACTGATTCTTGTCCGGCTGATAGAAATACTTTGCAGCTTTAAGTGTATCTTCCCAGGTTGTTGGTGGTTTCAGGCCCGCTTCTTTAAACCAGTCTGCCCTGTACCAGATACCCTGTATCCATCCATGATAGGGGAGTGCATAGTAACCGTCTTTGGCGCTGGTTTCCAGAACTTTAAGAGCACCCTGATAGAACTTGTCTTTCCCGATTCCGTTAACAATTTCTGTTGCAGCTGCGATATCAACAATTCCTTCCACCCCGAAGGAAACTGCAGTTTCAGCAGGTGCTTCGAACATTGCAGGCAGAGTACCGGCTGCAGATGAAGTCTGTACCTGGGTTGCAAGATCATTTTCATCCACTGCAACCAGATTAATTGATACATCCGGATACAGTGTTGTATAGGTATCAATTAAAACCTGAATTGTTGCCATTCTGTCTGACTGTGTTTCTGTAGTCCAGAAATCAAATGATACCGGTCCGGCTTCCTGTACTTCATCCTCTCCACCTGCAAATACGCATAGTGGAAGCAGAAGGAACAGAGATACAAGAATGATTAAAACAGTTTTTTTCATAACTTCTCCTTTGTTATTGTTAATTTTGTTCATTTTATGAGTAGACCGGAGGCTTCACAACATCATTTTGGTACTACCCGGGTACTGTTTATATAGTACTGGTACTGGAAAAAGGGAGAATGGAGACCTCTTTCAATTCAGATAAGTAAACCTGTCTTCCAGATTAGCGGATTTCGCCAGTTTTATTGCAGCTGAGCGATCATGTGTTTCCAGTTTGGAATAAATACTGCATATATGGTTTTTGACCGTCTGTTCAGCAATGAAGAATTTTTCTGCAATTTCTGAATTATCCATATTCCGGGAGATCAAAAGCAGCACCTCCTGTTCCCGCCGGCTTAGTTTTTCTATCTCTCTGGAAGCTCTGTAGGGATCATAATGAGAACTCTCACCTTCCGAATGGTCCATTAATTTTACCATTATCCGGGGAGACATTTGAATTGTTCCATGATTCATTGCTCTGATTGAATTGATAAGATCTGCCGGAGGAACATCCTTCATCATATATCCCGCTGCTCCATGTTCAAGGGCTTCATGTACATAATAATCATCATCAAATGTTGTAAGCATCATAATTTTTATCTGAGGATACTTACGGTGGAGTATTTTTACTGCCTCTACCCCGTCCATTCCCGGCATACGAACATCAAGTAGTATGATGTCCGGTGTTTCTTTCTTTACCATTTTGATGGCTTCCAGCCCGTTATGTGCAATATTTATTATTCGAATATCCTCTGTCAGTGTTTCAATGACGGTTTTAAGACTTTCAATAAAGAGTATCTGATCATCTACCAGAAGAACCTTGATTTTATCCAATTCTTTACTCCAGGGGTATTTCTACATCAATTTTAAATCCGTCGTCCACATTCCTGATATCGATAGTACCTCCGATACCAGAAATACGTTCCCTCATTCCAGCAACTCCGATACCATCAACGATCTCCTTGGATCCTATACCATTATCGTGTATTGATACTCTTAATTTTTTCCCGGAAATCCAGAAGTTAATTCTAATAACTGTTGCCATCCCATGACGGAATGCGTTTGTCATTCCTTCCTGGATTGTCCTAAAAATAATAGCATCTATCCTGTCGTTTGTAAAACCGGCCAAATTACCGTACTCAACCTGTATCTCGATGCCGGTGGCCTGTTGGAATACTGAGACCAGTTCTTTAATCATATTAGTACCATAGGTTTTCACAATTCTTTCATTTCGAAGATGCCGCAGAGCAGCTCTTGTTTCTGCAAGACCTTTTTGGGCCTGGCCCTTTGCCGTTAAGAGTATCTCATTTCGTTTGGTCTTTTTTTCATTGGGAAGAAGAGCGGCAGCTTCCATCATCATTATAATATTTGTAAGAACATATCCTACAGTATCGTGAATTTCTCTGGATACACGTTTACGTTCCTCAATCAGTGTCTGCATTTCCAGGGTTTTTACATAGCTTTGAAATCCAATATTAGCATCAGTAAGTTGAGTGATTGCAGAATCAAGATGTATAATTTTTTTTGTTTTTTCAATACCTTTTGCTGTGCTCTGTTTAAGCATTAGAGAAACGGTAATTATAGTCAGGCTGTATACCGTTGTTGCTATTAAATCATGGATGGAGACTCTGCTGATATTCAGCTGCCATGCAGATACATCTCCCTGGGTTAGTATAAAAAGAAAAAAGATAATGGACTGTACTATCAGATTACCGGGAAATGAAAGATAGAATGAGATTTCGATTATCAGTGAAGAGTATAAAATAAGTTCTATGCCGATATAATTACCCAGGGGATATCCTATTAGGAATAGAAGAAGATAGCGTAAAAAAATGATTATTACTTGAGTACGGGTTTCATAAATAAAAAAGAGCATCAGGCTGAAAATAAGGGAAAATAGAACCAGGGCATAAAACTGCCCTAGAAAGTGGTATCCGACTTCCAGATTTGTGTAATAAAGACTGAACAGCAGTATGGAAATAAGATGACTAAGAGTAGAGAACACTACTGCAGAAATACGGAGAGGCTGCTTAAATCTGTTTATAAATACTGTCTTTGCCAATATCAATATTCTTACTGATTTTTTGGTATAAGTCTACTTATATTTTCAGTTTCCTGAACAGTTTCTACAGTATTCGTACAATTTCCGGCATTTCTTTCATTTTATACTTTTTTGCAAAAAGCAGGTTAAGCAGAAATCCTCCTGCCAGACCTGTGAATCCTCCGGCAACCTGAAGACCTTCACCTGCACCGGATATATTACCGGAAAGTATGAATCCTGCAATAAAAAGTAAGAGAGGAATAATTAAAACACGAAATGCAGCCATAAGAGCTTTAGTGGTTGAAAGTTCCATTTCAATGAAAGCGCCTGTTTTAATGGGAAGGTCTCTTGTATTTAATGCTTCCAATATTTTTTCCTTTCCACCAGCACTGCAGTTTGCACAATTACCGGAACTGCAGGAAGCCCCTTCAGGAAATATTTCAACAGAGATGGTTAAATTATTTATTTCTTTAATTATTCCTGTTGTAATCATAATAACCTCAATAGATTGAGCCAAAATTAAATTTGCACCTGAACTCATCATAGTGTATAATTAAACTTTAGTATACTAATCATGTAAAGTCAGGAGGCATCTTTGTGTTTCAAAAACAGATCATGATGAGAAGAGTTCTTTATTCACTTATCCCGATCTTTCTTTTTTCTATTTATCTATACGGATGGCGGGTAGTTGCCATAGCTGCTGTGGTATTTGCTGCCGGTATTCTCACAGAATATCTGTTTATGAAACAAAGAAAACAGAAAGTATCTGAAGCTGTTCTGGTCAGCTGTGCTTTATATACACTCTCGATGCCCCCAATGGTGCCTTTGTGGATAGCTGCTATTGGCATAATCTTCGGAATACTATTCGGTAAGAGTATCTATGGCGGTTTTGGACGAAATGTATTCAATCCGGCAATAGCCGGGCGTTTGTTTATCTATATTACATTTCCAACAATCATGACCGGTGGATGGATGCTTCCTGGCCATTTTGGGACCCTTGGTACAGATGCTGTTACAGGTGCAACTCCCCTGGAGATGATGAGGGTAGGTAACATTCCTCCTCTAACAGACCTTCTTACCGGTTTTAGAATGGGAGCTCTTGGTGAGAGTGCGGTTATTCTTATCCTTCTGGCAGCTGTTTATTTAATTTATACAAAGACCGCAAGCTGGAGATCTATTTTATCTACAGTTTTGTCATTTCTTATCCTGCAGAGCATATTATTTTATTCAGGTATTATTTCTGCTCCCCCCCTGGAGAGTCTTTTAGCGGGAAGTATTCTCTTTATTGCAGTCTTTATGGTTACAGATCCTATTTCGTCTGCTAAGAAACCCTGGGGACAGGTTATGTATGGAGTAGTTGTGGGCGTATCTTTAGCTCTTATAAGAGATTTTTCCCTTTTCCCGGAAGGATCAAGTTTTGCAATACTAATGGGAAATATGTTTGCACCACTTCTGGATGAGCTTGCTGTTAAGCTTAAGAAAAAGGCGGTGAAAAAATGAAAAAGTCTGGACTTGTTTACACAGTAATAGTTAGTGTTGTGTTTTCCTTTCTTTTTGTATTTCTTCTTTCTCTTGCCTATGGGGCCACTAAGGGTAAGGTTGAAGAAAACCAGAGGCTTACAGAAGCCCGGGCTTACCTTGTTGCTGCTGGGATAACAGTAGATGATGATATGGATATTGAAGCTTCTTTTAATTCTACTTTCCCCGATTTTGATAGTAATTCACCTTATCAGACTACTACTGTAAATGGGAGATCTGTAATAGTAAGTCCCTTTCAGGGTAACGGTTTGTGGGGAACAATAACAGGTGTAATTGGAATGACATCCAATCTTCAGCGAATTGTAGGCTTTGAAATTGTATCCCACGTTGAAACCCCTGGTTTGGGCGGTCGTATCGATGAGGCCTGGTTTAAAAATCAGTTTAAAGGTGAATATGCTGCAAATGGTATTGTTGTAAAGCATGGCGGCGGTGGTGGTGATAAAGACCCTGATAATGGTATGGTTGATGGAATTACCGGTGCTTCCAGAACCAGCGATTCTGTACAGACCATTGTTAATCAGCAGATAGATAAACTTAAATCAGAACTGGGAGGTACAGATCAATGAATGAAGACTCACCAGTACAAATACTAAAACGTAATGTATGGTACAGTAATCCTATTTTTATACAAATATTGGGAATCTGCTCCACTCTTGCTGTTACAAATAATCTGTCAAATACTTTTATAATGACTGTAGGGCTTATGTTTGTTGCAGCCTTTACCAATATTACAGTTTCACTTTTGAAAAGTATTATTCCCCGTAAGGTAAGAATGATACTTCAAACACTTATTATAGCATTTTATGTAATAATTGTGGATATCCTTCTAAGAGCGTATCTTCCTGAGAAGTAAGGCTCTGGGCCCTTATGTTGGTTTAATAATTACCAACTGTATAATTATGGGTCGTGCGGAAGCATTTGCCCAGTCCCATGGTCCCCTTATTTCTGCCTGGGACGGAATAACTTCCGGTCTTGGTTATATGTGGGTACTCATGTTAATAGCTTTTGTCAGAGAGCTTATGGGGTTTGGAACACTATTTGGTATAACTGTCCTTCCTTCAGGTTTTACTCCCTGGACAATTATGGTAATGGCCCCGAGTGCTTTTTTTCTTTTAGGAACATTTATCTGGATAACAAAAACAATAATACTCAAGCAGGAGGCAAAATAATGGTCCCTGATTTAAACCCTGTAGTTTTATTATTTGCATCGATATTTACCAGTAATATCCTTCTGGCAAATTTTCTTGGAATGTGTTCGTTTATTTCAATATCCAAGGATATGAAATCTTCCAATGGTCTTGGTCTTGCAGTTACAGTTGTTTTAACTCTTACTGCCATGCTTAACTGGGTCCTTCTTCAGTATGTTCTTATACCACTGGATCTGCTTTATCTGCGATATATTATTTTTATTATTGTTATTGCAGCTACAGTACAGATACTGGAAATGGTAATAGACAGAGTTTCCCCTGCACTGTATATGTCCCTTGGAATTTTTCTTCCCTTAATAACTGTAAACTGTGCTATTCTTGGTGTTGCATTGTTTATGCAGATTAGAAATTACAGTTTTATTCAAACTGTTGTTTTTGCTTTTGGTTCAGGTCTGGGTTGGTGGCTTGCAATTGTAACCCTTGCAGCCATTCAGAAAAAGCTTGTAAAAGCCCCTGTTCCAGCGGGGTTGAAGGGGCCTGGAATTACTTTAATTACTATTGGTTTTATGGCAATGGCGTTTATCGGATTTTCCGGAATGTTAAGTGTGCAATAGAATGATAAAAAGGAGGCTTTGATTTGGATTTTTTAATAGCACCTGTTGTAGTTGCTGTCATTGCCGGAGTTCTGGCAGCGGCAATTTCTATTGTTGATAAAATAGTAAATAACTATGGCCCTGTAAATATAAGTATAAATGGCGGGGAAAAGATTGTAACCCTTAATGGAGGAGAATCCCTACTCTCATCATTAGCATCCCAGGAAATTTTTATTCCATCAGCCTGTGGTGGAAGGGGAAGCTGCGGTGCCGGTAAGTGTCAGGTTACAAGTGATGTAGGAGTTCATCTTCCCACAGAGCTACCCTATTTAAGCAAAGAAGAGATAGAAAAGAATATCCGTCTTTCCTGTCAGGTAAAGGTAAAGACTGATATTGATATAATGATTCCGGAAGATCTTTTTAATGTCAAAAAATTCAAATCCACAGTTAAATCTATCCGTGATGTAACTCATGATATTAAGGAAGTTATTTTTGATTTGCAGGGAGAAGAGATCAATTTTCAGGCAGGTAGATATGTCCAGCTGGTTGTACCTCCCTATGATAAAATAAAAGGGACTACACAAAGGGCCTACTCCATGTCGTCAAAACCGGGTGATAAGGGTGTTATTGAAGTGTTGATACGTCTTGTTCCAGGGGGTATTGCTACCACATGGGTCCATACCCGTCTTAAGGAAGGAATGGAAGTAGAGCTTATTGGTCCCTTTGGAGATTTTGAAAGATCTGAAACTGATGCAGCAATGGTTTGTGTTGCAGGCGGTTCCGGAATGGCCCCATTTAAGTCTATTTTATACGATATGTTTGAAAAGGGTGAAACAGACAGGGATGTCTGGTACTTCTTCGGAGCAAGAACAACTAAAGATGTTTTCTATATGAAAGAGATTATGGAACTTGATGGAAAGTGGGAAAAATTCCATTTTATTCCTGCTCTTTCTGAACCGGAGGAGGGGAGCGGCTGGACTGGAGAAACGGGAATAATAACTGATGTTCTGGATAATTATCTAAAGACAAAGATTAATTCAGAAAAAGCAAGAGAGGGATATCTCTGCGGCAGTCCTGGTATGATTGGGGCCTGTAATAAGGTCCTGACAGCAAATGGTATTCACCTGGATAAAATCTATTATGATAATTTTGCCTGATCGGAGGCTGTATAAGGCTGGTCGGAACTTCGTTCCTGCTCGCCTATGCAACCAAAAAGGATAATAATATGAAAATGACTCCTGCAATGAAAAAAGCACAGGAAAACATGCTCCCCGGTGTAATAATAGCTGATGGTTTTCTCGGGGATGAAAAAATCTCTATAAAAGATATGATGGTCCGTGATGAAGGAGAAATGTCCAGGGCGGGCCTTGATTTCGATGAACTTGCAGACCGTCTATTATATTTCCTGGATGAAGGAAGAAAGGGCCTCGGTGAACCTGTAACTGTAGATAATAAGTGGCTTATAAGGGTTGTTGATCCCAGAGGTAAGCTTCCCTGTCCCTTTGAAGATGGAATTTTTCGTAAGATAAGTGCTGAGATTGAACTGAAGTCCACTGGAGAAAAGCTTCTTGTTACAGATCTATCCATCCATCTGTTAAAAGAACATCATTTTATTGAAGGTATTGGATCTCAGTTCAGACTTGAGCCGGAACTTGTTAAGCGGGTTTTGTTTAAATAATGACTTTTCTTATTTAAGTTTATTGCAAGAAACTTAAATAAGCTGTATCCTTATTTAAGTTTATGAAACAATTTATTTCAGGAAAGCATATAAATCAGGGATACTATAAGAGTTTCCAACCTTCATATATAAATCATAAATGGGATGTCGAAAATATGGAGGTTATACAGCTACTCAGTCAGGCCGACAGAGAGTTGGGACGGCTGGATATGTATTCTAACTATATTCCAAATATTGATTTGTTTATTAGTATGCATGTTCTTAAAGAAGCAACTCAAAGTAGTAAGATTGAAGGGACCCAAACAGATATTGATGATGCTCTACTAGAAAGAGAAGATATCCCATTAGATAAGCGTGATGATTGGGAGGAAGTCCATAACTATATAAAATCGATGAATTGGGCGATTCAGGAATTGGAGCGATTACCTTTTTCATCGAGATTAATT
>DAOWMA010000383.1 GCA_030643345.1 Spirochaetaceae bacterium | reverse complement strand
AGGAGATAATTGATGCCGAAAAGAGAAGATATAAAAAAGATACTAATTTTGGGATCAGGCCCGATTGTTATAGGTCAGGCCTGCGAGTTTGATTACTCAGGTACACAGGCAGTTAAAGCCCTGAAAAGCGAAGGCTACACAGTAGTACTTGTAAATCCAAATCCGGCAACAGTAATGACTACACCAGGGATAGCTGACAAAATCTATATGGAACCCCTGGAAGTAAGTTATGTTGAGGAAATTATCAGGAAAGAGAAACCCGATGCAATTCTCCCTACTATGGGAGGTCAGACGGGTTTAAATCTTACTTTAGATCTTTATGATGCCGGAGTACTTCAGAAATATGGTGTTGAGATTATTGGAGCATCTATCAAATCAATAAAAGTTGCTGAGGACAGAGGAAGTTTTAAAGAGATAGTAAAACTGATTGGAGAATACAGCCCGGAATCAATACTTATAAAAACTGTTTCTGAAGCCAATGCTTTTATAGAAAAAACCGGGCTTCCTGTCATTATACGTCCAAGCTTTACTCTTGGAGGTAAAGGGGGGAGTATTGCAGGAACCCCGGATGAAGTTGAGTCTCTTATTGAAAAAGCACTTTTTGATTCTCCTGTTCACGAAGTACTGATTGAGGAATCTCTCATTGGATGGAAAGAGTTTGAAATGGAGGTAATGCGTGATAGTGCTGATAATGCCGTTGTCATCTGCTCAATCGAAAATGTAGACCCTATGGGAGTTCATACAGGAGACTCTATCACCGTAGCACCCATACAAACTCTTTCGGATATAGAGTATCAGAAGATGAGAGATGCATCTTTAAAAGTTCTTCGTGCAGTGGGAATTGACTGCGGGGGATCAAACGTCCAGTTTGCTGTAGATCCGGTTACCGGCAAAATGGTAATTATTGAGATGAATCCGAGAGTATCCCGTTCATCTGCTCTGGCAAGTAAAGCTACAGGCTTTCCCATAGCCCTTTGTTCAGCCCGTCTTTCTGTGGGATACACACTGGATGAAATAACAAATGACATTACAGGAAAAACAGTATCAAGTTTCGAGCCGGCCCTCGACTATGTTGCAGTAAAAGTACCAAGATTTGAAACAGAAAAATTCCCGGCCGGATATGATGAACTCAATACACAGATGAAGTCTGTAGGAGAATCTCTTTCAATCGGCCGAACTTTCAACGAGGCTTTGAACAAGGCAATCCGTTCATGTGAAATAGGATTTGAGGGGCTTCAGGAACTTAAAGGTAATAATGAGCAACTTGACAGGATGCTTTCCACCAGACATCCATTAAGGATTTTTGCAATTTATACCATCTTAAAAAGAGAAGGTAAAAAAGCAATAGAAGAACTTTATCGAAGAACGAGATATGACTACTGGTTTTTATACAATTTCCTGGGGCAGGTAAAACTCGAAAAGGAGATTGAAGGGATACAAAAACAGAATTCTGTCTGGAATTCTCCTACAGGAATAAATCTGCTGATGGAAGCAAAACGGTCCGGCTTATCCGATCTATATATTGCCAATCTTTCAGGAACAGATGAAAAAACAATTGCAGATACACGTCTCCAAAATAATATAAGCGCTTCCTATCATTTTGTGGATACATGTGCCGGTGAGTTTGAAGCTCGAACTCCCTACTTTTATTCTACATATGGTGAAATTGATGAAGGTGGAAGTATAGGAAAAAATTCAGTTATAATTGCTGCCAGCGGACCGAATAGAATTGGGCAGGGCCTGGAATTTGATACCTGCTGCACTCTTGCTTCTTTAAGTTACAGGAAGGAAGGTGTAAAAACCATTATGGTTAATTCCAATCCTGAGACTGTTTCTACTGACTTTAATGTCTCTGACAGACTATATCTGGAACCTCTTACTGTGGAAAGTTTAAAAGCGATAATGCAAAAGGAAGAAACAAAAAATATTATTGTTCAGCTGGGGGGGCAGACATCTCTTAATTTTGCAGAAGAGCTTAAAGACTGGGGTGCGAATATTGTAGGGACCTCAATCGAAAATATTAATAAAGCAGAAGACCGGTACGAATTCTCGCAGATGATAGAGACCCTGGGATTAAGACAACCTGGGGGCAGAATGGCAGGGGACAGAGAAGAGGTTATGGAAAAAGCAGAAGAGATCGGATTTCCGGTCTTACTGCGTCCCTCCTTTGTTCTTGGAGGGCGGAGTATGTCTATTGCATATACCGAAGAGGAATTATTAAAATATCTTGATAGTGGGATTACCCTTTCTGAAGAAAGTCCTGTCCTGGTAGATCAGTTTCTGGAAGATGCATTTGAATACGATCTTGATGCTGTTTCCGATTCTAAAAATGTATATATCGCTGGAATAATGCAGCATATTGAAGCTGCGGGAATCCACTCCGGTGATTCAGCATGTGTTTTCCCTCCCTTTAAATCAACTCAGTCAATATTAACAGAAATGAAAGAAGCAGCAGTAAAAATTGCAAGGGAGCTGCAGATAATAGGGTTTCTCAATATCCAGTTTGCTGTTAAAGATGGGGTTCTTTATTTAATTGAAGTAAATCCCAGAGCATCCAGAACTGTTCCATTTCTTTCAAAAGCTTCCGGTATTGATTTGGTAGAGGCTGTTGTCAATGTCTGGCTTGGTGAAAATCTTGAAAAGCAGGGACTTACGAAAGAAGGTGTTGGCGAGGGAAACTGCAGTATAGGCTGGGCAATAAAAGAAGCT
>DAOWMA010000251.1 GCA_030643345.1 Spirochaetaceae bacterium | reverse complement strand
TGTTCCAGAGCATTATAGTCAATAGACAGGTCTTCCTTAAAAGGAGTAACCATTGTAGGCCATACTTCAGCCTTTCTATTATTTTCCATATTTAACCTCAACCAATTCAGACAATGAGCCTTTCTACATTCCCAGAAAATTGGGAACAACCATTACAAACCATGGAACATATGTTATTAAAAACAGCACTGCAAACAAAACAAGAAGCATAGGAAATATCTCTTTGATCACAGTTTTTAAGGACGTTCCTGATATTCCTGACACTACAAACAGAAGCATCCCAAAAGGAGGCGTTGAAAGACCTATCATCATATTGAGGGTTATCACCACACCAAAATGAACAAGATTTATCCCCAGAGCTTCAACAAGGGGAAGGACTATTGGAATAAACACAAGTGTAATTGCCATAGTATCAATAAACATACCCAGAACCAGAAACATTACATTTATCAATAAGAGTAGAATATATTTATTCGTTGTGACTGTAAGCAGAAGATTTGCAACTGCATCCGGAATATGCTCAATAGCTACTATGTAGGAAAATGCAAAAGCACTACCCACCAAAAGTGAAAGTATTCCAGTAGTTTTAACAGTTGCCAGTACAATATTTACCAGCTCCTTCCATCCAAGAGCTCTGTAAATAATAGCAGAAATCAGTATTGCATACAGAGCAGCCAGAGCTCCTGCTTCTGTGGGTGTTACAATTCCGGTATAAATACCTCCAAGAAGTACAATAACAGAAAACAGAGCAGGAAAAGCTTTTACAGTTAATAATACTGCATCACGGAAAGCAATCTTCACACCCCTGGGGTAGTTTCTCTTATTTGCAATAAATGCAATGTAAATCATTAAGGCAAAACCAACCAGCAGGCCTGGGATCATTCCGCCCATGAACAGAGCACCGATAGATGCTCCTGACAGCATTGCATAAAAGATCATCGGTATACTGGGAGGGAAGATGGGACCTATTGTTGCTGAAGCTGCCGTAATAGCACAGCTGAAACCGTCATCATAACCATGCTCACGCATAGCCTTAATCTCCATCAATCCGAGTCCGGAAGCATCAGCAAGAGCTGAGCCTGTCATACCGGAAAAGATAATAGATGCAACTACATTAACGTGACCGAGGCCACCTTTTCTATTACCAACCATTGCATTTGCAAACTTAAAGATCATCTCCGTTATCTTACCGTTGTTCATAACCTGGGCCATAAAGACAAACAGGGGTACGGCAATTAGGATAAAATTAGAATTGAGACCAGTTAAAACCTGGGTAGCGGTCATTGCAATTTCAGCGGCCGGACTCTGTGCAATGGTAAAATAAAATATTGATGTCATCATCATTCCCAATGCAATGGGAATGCGAAGAATAAAAATCGAAATAAACGAAAGGAAAAATACAATGAGTGCAATATTCATACTATACTTCTCCCTTCTTCAGTTTCCTGATATCAATATACAGATCGTAACCCAGCCGTCCTATCATAAAAACAAGGAATACTACAAAGGGTGAATATGCCCAGTTCATAGGAATTTTCATAACATTTGACTTTTTAAAGGCCATGAATACAACATAGTCGTACGAAGGATAGAGGGCGATGCAGAAGGAAACAAAAAGCATGAAGTTTCCAATAAGCCGCATCCACAACTGTGTTTTAGGTTTTGCCATATCGTATACAATCGTAAATTGGACATGGGAATTATCCCGTTTGGCGTACAATCCGCCCAGTAAAGCTGTCCAGATAAAACAAAGCAAAGTAAGTTCCATGGGCCATGTAAGTGGAACAAGAAAATATCTATAGAAAATCTGCAGCAGAAATGCAACAAACAAAAGTATAAATGTAAAAGACGGAATGTAAATTTCTATAAGATCAAGTATAAATGATCCGGAACGTTTAAAAAATACTGCTGCCTTCAATTCAAATCTCCCATAATGATAACCGGCTCCAGACAATAATAACCGGACCCGATATTACTTTTATCTACTATTTATAGGATTGAACTTCCTCGTACATATCCATATCCCAGCTTGCTGAAATATCGGGGCTGTCATTGATGTATGAATTCTTTGCATATTCCTGAAATGCTGCCTTGTCGGGGTCGTCAATTATAATCATTCCTTCACCTCTGAAGAAATCCAGAATGGAAGCTTCAGTCTCAAGGACCTGTGTATCACATGCATCCCCTGCTACTGCAACGGCCTGCATTACCCACTCCTGCTGTTGTGAACTAAGGCTCTGCCATTTTTTCTCATTTATAGTGGGCCATATTACGCCTACTACATGATCGGTAAGAACGATGTACTTAGTAACTTCGTAGAATTTTGCATTTTTGTCCGTCGGGAGAGGATTGTCCTGACCTTCAATAACTCCAGTCTTTAGACCCATATAAACTTCACTGAAAGACATCGGGGTTGGATTTCCACCAAGGGCCTTTCCAAGAGCTATCCATGTAGCACTCCCGGGAGTTCGAAGTTTAACACCTTTCATGTCTGCAGGGGTTCGAACCGGACCAACTTTTTCTACCAAATTAAGCTCTCGTGTTCCAAGATAGAAAGCACCAAGAGGTCGAATCCCTGTCGAATCTACAACATCCTGAAAGATCTTTTTACCCAGTTCCCCGCCATAAACAGCTTTCATATGATCATATCCGCTGAAGGTGTAAACTGCTCCAAACATGGAGAGGTATGGCACAAACTCTGCCAGCCATGCCGCATCTGAATAGATCATGTCTACAGTACCCTTTCGAACAGCAGCCTGCTCACCTTCCTGTGAGAACAACTGCGCGGAATGGTATACTTCAACTTCCATCTCGCCTCCGGAAATTCTTTCCAGTTCCAGTTTAAATACCTGCATTGCCCTGGTATGAGCATCACCCGGCACACTTACTGAAGAGAAAGAAATCTTGACAGGTTTTACTGCTCCACTGTCCACTGCCGTTTCACTACCGCCGCCTGCAAAGGAGTAAGAAGCAAGTAGAAAAAAAACAGCTAAAAATAACATCACTTTGGTTTTCATAAACCCTCCTAAAATATTTTTACAATCCTTAGGGATTGTTACGCTCTAAATCCCAGTTTTCTGGAAATTTCACTTGTTACATTTTTTACAAGGACCCCAATTTGACTAACACGTTCTTCAGACATTCTGTTTGAAGGACCGGAAACACTCAAAGATGCAAAAGTTTCTCCGGAAGCATTCTTTATTGGGGCGCCAATGCAGATTAGATGATCTTCATGTTCTTTATTATCAATGGAAAATCCTCTGCTACGAGTCTCTTCCAGATCTTGTAATAGACTTCTTTCATCTGTAATAGTACTTTCTGTCAACCTGGGAAGGCCCTTACTGCTTATAATATGATTTATATGTGGGTCCGAAAGATCTGCCATGATTGCTTTGCCCACAGCTGTGCAGTATAGGGGTGCTCTAATTCCTATTACAGAATACGTCCGCAATCGCCTCTTCGATTCTACACAATCAACATACAATACTTCATCATTATCCAATAAAGTAAGATGGACGGTTTCATCTGTTTCCTGATTTATTCCGTTTAGATATGGTCTTGCTATTCTACATATTGCAAGATCGTTCTGAGCTCTGTATCCCAGTTCAACAAGGGTGGTCCCAAGATTATACTTCAGGGTATCAATATTTTTTTCTACAAAACCTTCACTTTCAAGTGTCTGCAAAATATTGTATGCACTGCTTTTTGGTATTTCAAGTTCTTTGCTTAGTTCTGTAATCCCAAGAGTTTTACCTTTACCAAGTATTTCGAGGATTCTAACAGCTTTATGGACAGTATTAACCATTCTTGTTCCTATATACGGACAGCGTTCTCTTATATGAACATTATACACCTGTTTTAAACTATCTGTCAAATTAATTGAGTAGTTAGCTTTTTGCGCTGTGTCACATTTTGAATTTTATAAGTAGCTCTTCTATAATATAGGGCTACTACCTGGCGCAAAATAGCCAGGCAATCGTAAAATTAGGCCACATCGCAAAAGCCTGTTATGAGAAGTCTCCTGTCAAGTGCATAAACTGCTTATGTTTAAAATCTTTCCAAATCCTGTCCTTAATCTTTTCCCCGGCATTTCACCGATTAATTGTAATAAAACAGAAGAAATGAAGGATTTTTCCCGGCCATAACCAAACTGTGATTCGCGTATTTTACCGCACTTTAATTTCCGTCCAGA
>DAOWMA010000303.1 GCA_030643345.1 Spirochaetaceae bacterium | reverse complement strand
ATGAGGTTGGAAATACTTTAGTTACTGCTCTAAACAGGAAACGAATTACAATAGAAGAACTTCGGGGTATTGAAATTGATTTAGCAGAATTGCCCATTGTAACCGATCCTCTTCCAGACTCAGCTGTACGTATTCGTATCAGAGAAATAGCTGTTAGTAAAAAACTTACCTTTTATGATGCTGCTTATGTAGAATTATCTCAAAGGCTGCAGTTACCATTGAAAAGTTTTGATAAAAGGATGCTGGCTGTAATTGCTTAACCATTCCAGTGCCAAATCTTCATTATCAAAAATTTCAACATTAACTTTCGGTCACACATGCAATAATAATGCTCCTATCAATTACTCTGCAATTTCCCCTGGACCTTGATAATACCCATATTCCCGCCAAAGATAAATTGTGCTTCTTTAACTTCGAGACCAAGGGAGTTAAGGAAAGTGATAAGACCACCTGAGTTCATGAATTCACCATAATTACGATAGTGACTCCCCCCCACAAGTTTTTCGATATAATGAATTATCCAGTCAGATACCCGGCTAATAATATCTTTTCTGCCGGCAATGGTATAATCACCAATAACAAGAAAACCTTCCGGTTTTGTGACCCTCAGCATCTCAAGAACTATCTTCTTTCTAATTTCCGGATCAACTTCATGGAGGGCAAGTGTAATGGTGGAAAGATCAAAGCTGTTGTCTTCCAGAGGCAACTCAGTCCCATCAGCATGGAGACACACCAGATCCCGTTTCCCTGCTACACCCAGCATAGCAGAAGAAAGATCCACACCAGTATACTCTGCACCTGCTTTTTTAAATCTAACTGCCTGGGTCCCTGTACCGCAAGCAACTTCAAGGACCTTCATTCCTGGATTGATATTGCTTACCTTAACTATCTTTCTTCTCATCTTACCTAAAAACGGTTCAAGTACTGTATCATAGTAGGATGCCATTGAATCATATTCGCTTACTGCCATGGAGATACTGTATCACAACTGAAATGATTTAATCAATTTGCAATCACTAATCGTAACCTTCCAAATTATTTTAGACTCCCCAAAACAATATTGCATAATCCCATTACATCGATATCTTTTAGAAATTTATTCCACCCCTCTTCCCCTTCCAGAGTACGTTCAGGCTGCCCATAATTAGTCAGATAAACAATTACAAGCTCATATTCCGGGTCAATTAAAAGGAAAGTTCCTGCTCCCCCCATTTTTCCTATAGCATTTTTCGATACTAAATCTCCGAAAAAAGAATGGGGAGAAGAAGCATGTTCCCAAAACCAGGTTTTGGGACCACTAAGAATATAATGAAGGGGAGAAGAAGGAGATTCAAATAAGGCTGAATTAGTAATCCCGACAGTCATCTTATTTACTGTAACCTTTCCTAAGATTCTATTATTATTGTAAATTCCATTATTCAGTATCATTTGAGAAAAGATGAACATATCCTGTGCTGTAGAAAAAAGTCCATCCGACCCCAGGACCTCACCCAGGGAATGCTCCAGATCCTGAGTAAGGACACCTCGTAATACACGCCCATTGTCAGATATCCCTGTCGCTGCGCATTCTTCTTTATTCGGGGGGTTAAACATAGTATTTTTCATTCCCAGAGGATCAAATATCCATTCTCTCGCAGCTAAAGATAAAGATTTTCCTATAACCCTTTCCAATAATTCTCCTAAAATTCTACAGGACACATCACTATAAAAAACTTTTGTTCCAGGCTGACAGGCTAATTCCTGACTATAGTGCAAATTCCATGCTTCTTTTATATTACCCTTTAGTGCAGCTTCTTCGCAGCCTTCAGGATCATCCAGAGGAATTCCTCCTGTAAAATTCAAAAGATTTCTTATAGTGATTTTCTCTTTCTCTTTATTGGTTCCAAATTCCGGAATATAGTTTATCACTTTGTCATCAAGACGAATTCTGCCATCTTCAAGCAATTTAAATACTAAAGGAAGAGTTACCATTACCTTTGTTATTGATTCAATATTAAAGAGGGTGCTGTCATTTACTTTGTCCAGCGCAATATCTGAACCCTTCAACATTGAACCTCGGGACAGATTCAACATAATCTCTCCCTGATGAGCGACTACTACCTGTGCTCCGGAATACAATTTATTTTCGATTTTATTAAGAATAAACTGATCAATCTTTTTATTCACCTTCTCTCCTGATTTATATAAAAATTAGTTTTCCTTTTTAGCACTAAGTTGAATAACAACCTGAACCACAATCATAACAACTAATGTAGGCAAAAACCAACCTAATCCCTGTGATCCGAGAGGAAGAGAGGAAGTAAATGTTGTAATAAAATTTGATGTTAAACCATAAAAAGACAGCATATCCCCCAAACCAAAAAATATAGCTACAACAACCCCGACAGTTACAGCTCTTTTAATTTTATCAAAATTATAGTACAGACTGCTTAAAATTATAACAATGATGGAAGGATACAGCAGAACCAACCATGGAACTGTATATTTTACAATTCTACTTAGTCCTACCAGACCTAAAGCAAATCCAATTACAGTTGCTATGATAACAATTACCCTGTAATTTAGTTTACCATTGGTCATTTCAGAGAACATGTCCCCTGCCATCGATATTATTGCAGCAGAAGTTGTAAGACAGCTGAGAGTCAGTATAACTGCAAAACTAAACAACCCAATCTGACCTAAAAGCCCACTGGCTATATTGGTTGAGAGTACTCCAATTGATGCATCGGGAAATGAAGCACCTGAAGAAGCCCCGAGGTAAACCAGTACAGTAGAAGTTATTCCCAGGAGTATCGCAGTAGAAATTCCAATAGCATTTAAATTTTTGTCCTTATCTTCCCTGGTTTCTATATTTCGAATTTTCAGTTCATGTAAAAGCCAGCCTCCAAATAAAAGGGCTGCTATAGCATTCATTGTATTGTATGCATTAAGCATCCCATCCTTCAAAGCAGTAGGAGTACCCGGACTCTGAGGAACAGAAAGAGGAGAGGTAATGCCTCTGAAAGCCAGGATAAGAACAAATATTATCAAAACAGGAGCCAGTACTTTTCCAATTTTATCTATAACCGTTGCTCTTGTGGAAGCTATATAAAAACTTAATAAAAAGAATACAGCTAAGGTAATCCATAGGGGAACACCCGATAATAAAGGTAAAACAGCCATTTCATGGGTTGCAGAAGAAATTCTTGGAAGAATAAAAAATACAGTTATAAGTATTGGTATGGCTGTATAAATCTTCCCAAAATATTTTCCTAAAAGTTTGGTGGCTATACCGGTTAATGACTGATTCTGATGGGCACAAGCCAAATAAGCCAGCCAAACCCCAACACTATTAATTATCATATAACCAATTGCAGCGATAAACCAACTGGTACCTGCATCTCTTCCTAAAATAGGAGGGAAAATAAGGTCTCCAACACCAAAATGGGATGAAAACATTGCTCCTGATATTACTATTAGAACTGAAACCGGCAATAAACCTTTCTTTATCATAATTGTGCTCCATCTATTTTTTTGTATTCAAGAATAACACAAAATATCTATATGTCAACAATATTT
>DAOWMA010000301.1 GCA_030643345.1 Spirochaetaceae bacterium | reverse complement strand
CATATTACCCGGGTTGAGGGACATGGAAATATAAAGATTGATGTTGATAACGGTGTTGTAAAGAAGTGCAAACTTGAAATAGTTGAAGCACCACGATTTTTTGAAGCAATGCTGAGAGGGCGCCACTACACAGAGGCATCTATAATTACATCCAGGATATGCGGCATCTGCTCGGTTGGACATCAGCTTGCATCTGTGAAAGCCACAGAGGATGCCTTCGGGATAGAGCTGTCAAAGCAGAACAGACAACTAAAGACCCTTCTGGACATGGGGCAATACTTCGAGTCCCATGTACTTCATGTTTACTTCCTTGCTGTTCCTGATTTTATGGGTTCCAAATCAGTTTTCCCGTTAATTGCAACCCATAAGGATGTAGTTCTTTCAGCCCTGAAACTTAAAAAACTGGGACATGACATCGGAGACATGATAGCCGGCCGACTTGTTCATCCAATATCCATTACCCCTGGTGGATTTACAAAGATGCCTACAGTCGAAAAGCTCGAGGAAATCCTGGATAGAATAAAGGATTCAAGGGGAGAACTGCTGACAGGAGCTGCACTGATAAAGACTTTTCAGTTGCCTGATTTTACCCGTGAAACTGAATACATCTCTATGTATAAGAAGGGAGAGTATGCTTTTATCGATGGCAATATTTTCTCCAGCGATAAAGGAGAAGTTTCCTACAAGGATTACAGGAAGGTAACTAACGAGTACCTTGTTCCTCACTCAACAGCAAAAAGAGCAAAATTCAACAGAAACTCCTACATGGTTGGTGCTCTTGCCAGGTTTAACAATAATTATGAGTGGCTGAGCAGTACTGCAAAAACTGTTGCAGAAGACCTGGGACTTAAACAAGTTTGTTACAACCCCTATATGAATACAGTCGCCCAGCTAATCGAACTTGTTCATATTGTAGATGAATGTGAACTAATTATTAAAGATATGCTTAATACTGGAATAAAGAATGAAGAACCAGTTAAACCGGTACTAAAAAAATGTACAGGAGTAGGAGCTGTAGAAGTACCAAGAGGTATTCTTTTCCACGAATATACATACGATGATGCGGGATATATAATTGAAGCAAACTGTGTAATTCCAACAGCCCAGAACCTGCAGAATATTGAGGATGATATGAAAGCCATTGTCCCGGTGGCCCTGAGCAATCGCACAAGGGAAGAGTTGACTCTGGATATGGAGATGCTGGTTCGTGCCTACGATCCATGTATATCATGTTCATGCCATCTGCTCGATGTTGAATTTATAAATGATGGAAAAAAATAAAAGAGAGACCCTTATTCTCGGTGTGGGAAATCCCCTGCGCCGGGATGACGGGATAGGCCCGAAAGTAATCCGGCGGTTTACAGAAAGCAGGACTAAAAAAAATAACAGTTATAATCTGCCCCCTGATGTCGATTTGATTGACGGTGGGACTGACGGGCTGGGACTTATTGAATATTTAAAAGATTATAAAAAAGTAATTATTGTTGATGCTATAGAATCGGGGCTTGTCCCCGGAACCATTAGGGTTTTTACCCCGGAAGAAGCTGTTATCAATATAAATACAGATTCCCTATCAACCCATGGTTTTGGAATTGCAGAACTAATTAAACTTGCAAAAGAACTCAACATAAATCCGGAACTTGTTATTGCAGGTGTTCAGCCGGAAGATATAAGTTATGGTGAAAATTTATCAGCAACGGTGAAGTCAAATTTTCATGAGCTTTTGGAAACAATTAGTAAGATTTCCCAACCTGTTTAATATAGTCTAAAATCAACCTTTTTTCTTTGCCAGAATAACTACCACATCTCCGAATCCAAATTTTTTAGCAAGAAAATCGAGAGGTTTCTTAATAAATCCAGGAGCCATCCCTGCTGCAATCCCACCCCATGTTTTTATTGTAATAATTTTAAACCCATTGGACAAAAGAAGAGATGAAAGTGTTTTATCCGAAAAAAGGTACATATGATCAGCAATTGCAGATCGCCAGTTTTTACCAAATAACCAGGCCTGAAGACTACGGGTATTGGGAGTAGTAGTAATAAGTAATCCACCAGGCTTCAGAATACGGAAAGCCTCAGTAATATAATCAGAGGGATTAGTCAGATGTTCAATAAGGTGGGAAGAGTGAATAACAGAAAACTGATTATCCCTATACCCGGCTTCTTCAATTGTTCCATTAAAAATATCAAGTTTTCTTACCTTTTGTCCATAAGCTGCAGAAGATGTACATAATTCAACACCTCTGCTCTTCCAGCCAAAACTCTCCATATGTTTCAAAAGCAGTCCTGTTGCACACCCCACATCAAGGAATTCCGGGTTATCCTCCATTATTTCGATGGTTAATTCCTTAAAATTAATATCTTCAAGAGTCTTTAGCATTAAGTTAAAAAATATTTCCTCATTACTAATTTCATATTCAAAATATTTATTGTCATACCTGCAGGAAAGATCTGCATTTACCGGTTGTGGATACTGATATATCAAACTACAATCATTACACCTGGAGAATGTATAACCATCACAATCCCAGAGAAGGTCCCGGTCCCCACTCCCACATAAATTACATTCAATTTCTTTTTTACGCTCGTTATCCGGTAAACTGGAATAAGTTTTCAATGTTACTCCATAACTTTGAGAGGGAAAATTTTCACACCTTCATTTCCTGCAAAATCTTTTACAGAAATTTCAACCATAACATCCCCGGGATTAAGTTCAAATTCATTTAGATAAAACTCCCACTTAGCTCTATAGAGCTCATCATGAGAAATCCCTTCCAATTCCTGGAGAATCATTTTGTTATCTTTAATTTTAAGGGATTCAAAATTTATATTTACAAGATTTTCCCCATTTATAAACAGTGATATAGAAAATGGAGAAACAGGGCAATAGTAACCTGCACCATAACTTAAATCACGTATATCTGCACTTAGGCCAACTACTCCGGATTTAATTATTTTGCCAGGAATAATTACCTGTTTACCCTCTTCAGTAATCAAATAAACTTTATCTATGATGGGTTTGCTCCCATCTACCAATAAAGGTAATGTAAGAAGAGGATTGATATATTTTTCGAATTCTGTATCTATAACCTGTAAATGAAGCATAGTTCCAACAGCACTGCCAGTAGAACCCATCCTTCCTATTGTATCAGACAAATCAACCTGCTTTTGATTGGTGTTTATTGACCCCGCTTCAAGACAACCATACAAAGATCTAATTCCATTTTTATGCTGATAGATAACATATGTTCCAAGACCGGAGGGGATCTCCAGAGGGCTGGTTCCCTGGTTTGAATAAAACACCAGTTCACCTTTATCTATGGGACTGATATCCTGGGAATCTCCACCAATATCAACACCCTTCACAAACTGATTATCCTCACTTTCACCAAAGGTTGAGATAATAACAACATCTTCAACAGGCCACTGAAAGGCATAAACTGAAACACAGGAGATAACTAATAGCAAATAAACCAGATTCAGTTTCATCACATAGACTCCATATCAAAACCGATTAGTTTACTATCAATGCCCAGAATAATTCTATTTTGGTCCCTGATAAACATCGAATTCGTACCTG
>DAOWMA010000312.1 GCA_030643345.1 Spirochaetaceae bacterium | reverse complement strand
CCAAGGCCTTTTGCAAGATTTATGTCTACCAGTGAAATAGCATTTTTCATCTCCCTGTAAAGTTTGAGAGTTCCTATTATATCTTCTCCCTGCATCAATGGGATTACTACTGCAGACTGCAATCTGCAATGCAGGTTTGAACACCGAATCTGTTCCCTGGAGTTAGCAATCTGCAGCTTATGGGACTTTATAGCCTTATGAGTAAGATCTGTCTGAAAAGCTCCTCCTACCGGATGATGAGCTGATCCTTCACCAACATGGGCAAGTATAGAGTCTTCATCTGTAAAGGCTACTGCAGACAGATCTGTATTTTCCAGAATAATTTTCGCAGTTACCTGGGCTGTTTCCAGATTAAAACCATGTCTGAAATGCTGAATAGTTTTACTGGCAATACGAAGAACAATCTCCGCCTGATTTGCAGCAACTCTATCCTCCTCTTTTCTGATACTATTGATAATGGCAATAAAAATCCCAATTGCTATTGCATTTGCACCTATCATGGGAATAGCAATAATTAATACAAGGCTTAGAGCTTCATCAAATGGTTTAACAATAAGCAGAATTATCAGCATCTGCATAACTTCCGCTGCAGCACCGGCAGCCATAGAAAAAAACAACTTTTCTTCAACCCTTTCCAATCGCCTTCGCAGGAAACCACCCAGCAGCCCCTCCAGGATAGTGGAAAGCATACAGGCGAAAGAAGTGAAACCGCCAATATCAATAGCCCATCTATGAAATCCGGCTATCATCCCCGCCAGCAGACCTGCAACCGGCCCTCCAATAAGACCTGCAACAAATACCCCTACAACTCTTGAATTAGCAATAGCTCCATGAACGGGCACCCCCATATAGGTACCCACAATGCCCAAAGCACCGAAAAGAATAACTATCAATACCAGATCCCCGCGTCTCTTTTTCTGTCGAATCAATATACGTCTTATGGTTCGTGATTGAGATATGGCAAAAGCAAAAATTGCTATAAGACCGGCCTGGTTAACAAGTGTTTTGAGGATTTGAATCATCATACATGATTATGTCCCGGTATTTCGAAATCTGCAAGAGTTTGTTTACTTTTTTAGCTTTTATGGAACCTTTTTCGATAATGAACGTCTAATAGATAAATCAAGGAGAGAAACTATGAAAAAATTTTTATTTATTTTGATAATTCTGGTTATAACTGCATCAGCTGTATTTACCCAGAATATTTTTGATCCCAGACTGCTGACACAGATAGGTTTGAGCACCGAAGAGATTGAAGAAATCCAGGAAATACAATATCAGGCAGAGAAAAAAATCAGGGAAGCCAATGTAGAAATGAATATTCTAAAGGCCCAGCTGGAAAAGATACTTCTCAATGAGGACCCGAACATGCAGCAGGTACGGAAAACTATAGAGGAAACTCTAAAATGGAGAATTCAGACTGAAATAGCAAATGTGGAAGCACGTATTAAAATCAGAAAGAAGATGGGTAGTGAAAACTGGGAAAAAATGCTAAGACTAAAAAAGCAGATCCAACAAAGAATTCAGAATAATACACTTATTCAAAGACAGGCAGCGCCTAATGCAGGAACAGGTCAGAATAATAATGCCGGAAATGCACGTCCCGGGAACTAAAGAGACAGAAGAACTGTCTGACGAAATTTGTATTTTAAGATTTTGCGAACAAAATGACGAGGCGGCATTTGACTGCCTCGTTAAACGTTACAGCAGATCAATTAGACGTATCATTTTTACAATTATACGCGAACCTGAGGAAGATATTGAAGATCTGGGGCAGGAAATATTACTGTCTCTTTACAGGAATCTTTCAAAGTTTTCATTCAGGTCCAGTTTCAAAACATACCTTTTCCGGATGTGCAGAAACAAGGCCATAGATTTTACACGAAAGAGAAAACGTTTAATCAAAGTAGACGAAAGGGCAAGAGATTATCTGGAATCGGTTAACAATAGTACACCTGAAACAATTTATATCAGGCAATCTGAGAGAGATGAAGTAATGAAAGTTATTTTTAAACTGAAAGAAAAGGAACGCAGTCTTATTATTATGAAGGATGTGGAAAACTTAAGTATTGCTGAAATTGCAGCAATTTTAAAAAAACCGGTTGGAACTGTGAAATCAAGACTTCACAGAGCAAGGATAAAGGCGACAGAAAAAATAACAAAAGGAGGGATAAAATGAAAGATTATCTGGATTTAGCACAGGATTTTATAGATAGTGACAGATCTGTTCCCAATGAAATACTCCAGCATTTGAACTTTAAAGAGCAACAGATGATTACAAATATAGGGAAAATAAAAAATCGGTTAAAAACAGAAATAGACCGCTCCCTGCCGGACAAAACTCTAAACATTGCGAAACAATCAGATTCCAGTAAAAAAAGATACAAATTTGATCTTAAAATACTCTATGCCGCTGCAGCGTTGTTAGCTGTAGTTATATATTTCCCAATATCACAATCAATTGAAACAAAAACACTTTTAAAAGAAGAAACAACCGGATTTGTGAATCAATTATTTCTTGAAGATGGAGATGAAGAAACCTATATACTTGCAGATCTCGGAATTACAGTCGATTGGTTTGACAGTAGTATGATATCAGATTTCCAGTAGAGACGTAGCGTGTTATATAGCACGCTACGTCTCTACAGCTTTCACTACTATAAGGGTTTGATCGTCATCCAGGTCCTGAGAACCTTTGAATAATCTGATATCCCCCTCTACAATATTAACTATTTCATCTGCAGATTTATCGTTATTATCACCGATAAGTTTTTTCAGTCTATCAAGTGTATACAGAACCCCTCCGGCCCCCCTTGTTTCAGGCAATCCATCTGTATATAAAACAAAAATATCATCTTTATTCACTTTTATTTCTTTTTTATTGTAGGTTTCATTTACTTCAACACCAACAGGAAGACCATCTGTATCAATCTGAACAAAAACTCCTTCTTTCTGATTAAAATGGAGCAGTGGACTGTGACCGGCATTGGAAAAACTAATCAGGTCAGATTCCTCATTTATTACTGTAACACTCAAAGTCGCATACTGTTCTGCGCCAATTCTTCTTGTTAATCCCTTATTAAGTACATTAAGTATATCTTCAGCATCTCTTTTGGGTGAAGATATAAAACGAATAACCGTCCTGATCATGACCATAAGAAGAGAAGCAGGAACACCCTTTCCTACTACATCACAAATAACCAAAGCAATTTTATTTTTATCAAGTCTGTAAATATCATAGTAATCGCCGCTCATGGCACGGGCTGATTCAGTATAGACCCCGATACTATAGCTTTTTATCTCAGGAATTTTCCGGGGAAGAAGATTCTTCTGAATATCAGATGCAATCATAAGCTCTCTCTGCATCTGCCGTCTCTGGACCGCTTCCGTAAAGTTATACATATTATCAATTGTCAGTGCTGCGTAGTCACCAAAGGTTTTCATATTGGTGAACTCCATATCAGTAAAAGCCATATCTTCT
>DAOWMA010000077.1 GCA_030643345.1 Spirochaetaceae bacterium | reverse complement strand
CTTAGTGAAACATTTCTTGCTCGTGATTGGTATTCCGGACTATTTTTGATTTGTAAATTATATAAATGTAAAATATAGATAGACAATACAGTTAGTATCATAAAAATGAAAAAATAAATTTTTATTTTAATTGTGGCATTAGTACTCATAATATTCTGGAACTGTTTGATGACGGTAAGACTTTTATTAATTTCAGAATAAAATATATAAAAGGAGTTAGTATAATATTCATACCTGCTTCAATTAACAATGTAATTGAAAACACAGCATCTGCTTTCTCCGGTGAAAAAACAAGTAACAGCAGAAAAGATAACAAAGATTTAATAATAGTCCCTGCAAATACAAAAATAATCGGAACTACTATCGGATCAAAAAATATTTGACCTTCAGTTTTACCGGAAAAATAACCTATTACTGATTTTATTAGTGCACTGAAACCAAATGGTGATAAACTAAGAGAATCTTCAATTAGACCGGATACAAATCCTGTTAATTGACCTTTAATACTACCTAAATAATTTGAAATAAGTATTATTATTATTAATACAAAGTCGGGTTTTACATTGTGAAAAGAAAAACGATTAAATATAGTTGTTTGCAAAATTACAGTAATAATTATTATCACTGTGGTAACTAAACCATTCCTTTTAATCACTTACTTTTCTCCTGTAAGCACTAAAACATATTCGATTCTGGAGAAATCTATTACCGGTTCAATCTTAAGAATAAGTGAAGTCTTCCATTCCGGAGAATCTATCCCTCTTATACGTCCGATATAGAGACCACGTGGATAAATAGACTGCATACCGGATGTTACTACTAAATCCCCATCCCTTAAAGATTTTAATGCATTTTTGGTAACATAGTTCATTAAAAGTAAATCATTTTTGTTTCCTGATCCATTAATTAATCCTTCATATCGTGTTTCCAGAAGTCGTGCTGCAATATAGCTTGTATTATCAAAAATAGGAAGTATTCTTGATGTTAAAGGACTTGTTTCAATAATTTTTCCTACCAATCCCTGATAACCATATTGATATGCTATTACTGGCATATTATTTTTTATTCCGTCAGCTGTGCCTCTGTTAATTACAATAGTTTTGAAAATATTCCCAGGTTCCTGAGCAATTATTTCTGCAGATTTAAATATATATTCTGATGATATTTTAAAATCCAATTGTTTTTTTAATCGGATATTTTCCTGCTTTACTTCAATATAATCTCTATCTCTAATTTGATATTCCAGAATTTTTTCAAGAAGAATACCATGTTCAGATCTAAGTTTTTTAAGTTCACCTACTGAATCTACTTTATCAGTTACGAAATTTGATGTACTATCCACAGCTATCTGGAATACAGAAAAAATCGAATTACCAATTTTTTTCGGCAAAAAATTATATTTATCACTACTGTAACCCATTAGAAATAAAGAGATTACTATTAATAATACAAGCAGCAAAATACTCTTATATTTGGTTACAGTTTTTCTTAATTCAGTCATATCCTATGAATTAAGATAATTATATATAGTTTTTGTGTTTGCAGCATCCTTTATAAGTTCAAAATATTTACCCGCTCCATTGGCTACACACAGAAGAGGATCTTCTGCAAGAATAACAGGGACCCCTGTTTCTTTTCCTATCAGTTTTGGAAGTCCTTTTAAGAGGGCCCCTCCTCCTGTCATTACAATCCCTCGCTCAACGATATCAGCAGCCAATTCGGGAGGTGTTTGTCCCAAAGTTTTCTTAATTTCATCAATAATTGTAATAATTGGTTCCTGAAGAGCTTCCCGTACTTCTACACTATCAATCTCCAGCCTCCTGGGCAAACCTGTTATTGCATCTGTACCTTTTATTTCCATCTTTTCTATTTTTTTGTCAGCGGAAGCATTTCCAATACTCATTTTTAAATTTTCGGAAGAGTGTTCACCTATAATCAGATTGTGAACAGTTCTTACATGTTTAATAATAGCTTTGTCAAATTCATCACCACCAAGTCTAATTGCATTTGTAACTACCATACCTCCCAGTGAAATAACAGATATTTCGGTTGTACCACCCCCTATATCACAGATCATATGACCTGCTGGTTCGAATATGGGAATTTCCGCACCAATAGCAGCTGCAAGAGATTCTTCTATCACCTTTACCTCCCTGGCTCCAGCTTTATAAGCACTCTCCTCTACTGCTCTCCTTTCTACCTCAGTTATACAGGTAGGAACACCAATTACCATTCTTGGTTTTACAAACCACCTCTTCGGTATAACTTTTGATATAAAATATCTTATCATCTTTTCTGTTGTATCGAGATCAGCAATAACACCATTTCTAAGAGGACGAATTGCAATAATATCTCCAGGAGTTTTCCAAAGCATCATCTTGGCTTCTTCACCAACAGCAACAACTTTCTTTGTACCACGCTCCACAGCCACAACTGAAGGCTCACTTATTACAATACCTTTTCCTTTAATATAAATAAGGGTATTACAGGTGCCTAAATCTATACCTATATCCATCGAAAAACCGCTAACTAAATTTTTAATCCCCATATGCAACCCCTTAAATATTTAACTTTAATATAATCGTAACAGAGCTCCGTAATGAGAAGGATCAAGTTCTAATGCCTTTCTCCACTCTGCACGTGCTTTTATAGTATTTCCCTTCTTTGAATATATTTCGCCAAGATAATAATAAGCATCGGAAGATTTACTATCCTTTGATAAAATTAAATTATACTGTTCCTCAGCTTTCTCAAAATCATTATTCTCAGAATAAATCTTTCCAAGAAGAAATCTACTTTTTATTTCTACTCTAAAATCGGAGTTTAATTCAATAGCACGTTTCAAATAAATCTCTGCATTGATATTATCTCCAAGCTTATGATATGTCTGACCTAAAACAAGTAGAAGCATATCATCATTTTCATTGTTTATTGCTATTAAGAAATACTGTATTCCTTTCTCATAAAATCCCAGTTCACTGTAACTTAATCCAAGATATTTATAACTATCACTATTAATAAAATTCAGTTTAATCGATTTTTCCAGATGATAAATTGCCTGATCCATATAAAAACGTCCCTTGTGATAATATGCTTTACCAAGGATATAGTTTACCTTGCCTGTCAGAGGATGAGATTTCAACAAAAGGGCTTTCCTGAGATTTACGATAGCATAATCCAGTAGGGGCAACTGTTCTTCAAGTGTAAACTGAGTTACACCAAGATGGAAATAAGCAAAACCATTATATACAAGACCTTCAGCGTTAAGAGGTTCTGAAGCGAGGATAGTATTACATCTCTCTACTAATTCTCTATAGTTACTGTCTATCCATAACTCTTCAAGAGACTTTTCTTCCATAACTACAGTATTTTCATTGGAATAAAAAAAAGTATGCTTTGTAAACAGAAATATAGTTGCCAATACAATGAGTATTAATAAAATTATCAAAATGATAGTATTTCTTTTTAAATTCAGTTTTTTCTTTTTAAGATAACTGGATCTGTTTCCTGGAATAATCATATAAAAGTCATCTTCCCTGTATAATAATAAAAGCAGGTCTATAAGCCGGGTTCTGTTATCGACAGTCATCTATCTAAGCAAAATGTTTCCATGATGCTTAAGCAATCTACCCGCAGTCATATGGCGAACAAACCTGACTGCTGCTCGATTTTACTCCTGGTGAGGTTTTCCTTGCCATCCCTGTTACCATGGACGCGGTGGGCTCTTACCCCGCCTTTTCACCCTTACCTATATAATCGAAACTTTGTTTCCCTTCTATAGGCGGTATATTTTCTGCGGCACTATCTGTAATACCTAAGCATTCCCGGGAGTTACCCGGCACCATTGTTCTACGGAGCCCGGACTTTCCTCTGAAAATATCAGCGACTGTCCGACCTGCTATTTAGTTTTAATTCTAACCTTCTTTATTTGATAGTAAAATCAATATTACCTGCATCAACAAGATCTGCAAGCCCACCTGTATCTTCATCGGAAAAACTATGTTCATCCTGAATAAAATCCTCCTCATAGTACAGTATACGGCTGCAGTATGGACAGAAGTGGATTTCTTCTCCTGCATGAACATCATTTTGGAACTGGGCAGGAAGAACCATATGACAACCAGTACAAACATAGTCTTTAACAGGAACTATACCAAGACCGGATTTACTTTTAATTATTCTTTCAAATTTAAAAAGTATTTCTTCATCAAGACCGGGAATAATCTGGGATTCCTGTATTTTAAGCTCTTTAAGTAGTTCCTCTTTTTTAAGGCTTTCTTCCTGAATTTTATTTTGCTCCTCATCTAATTCCTCTTCCTGCTGAGAAATCATTGTTTCTTCCTGTGTTACAGAAGCTTTTATCCCTTCCAGATCTTTTTCTTCGCGAAGAATGTCTTTACGGTACTGCTGCCCTTTTTCAGTAGCATTTTTTATCTCTTTATCAAGAGATTCATACTCCCTTTGAGTGGTAATAATATCCATTTGCTTTTCATAATCTTCTCTTTCTCTTTCGGCTTCATCCAAAAGAAATTTTAAATGCTTAATCTTGTTTTGAGTTTCTTTTAGTAAATCATTTTTCTCAATATAATCTTCCTTAAGCCTTTTTAGAAGCTCATTCTTTGTATTGAGTGCTTTAGGAATCTCATAAATTTCCTTTTCTATTTCATATTTACTGGACAAAATATCCTGAAGATTTCTCAGCTTATCGAAAACTTCCCGCATCATAAGCGCAACTCCTTAATTATCTATATAATCCTTTAATCTTCGGCTTCTTTTAGGATGTCTCAATCTTCTAAGAGCCTTAGCCTCTATCTGTCTTATTCTCTCTCTTGTAACATTAAAATACAGACCCACTTCTTCCAATGTCAGAGAGTACCCATCCTCAAGACCAAATCTCATCTTAAGAACTTCCTGTTCTCTTGGCGGCAGTGTAAAAAGCACCTCCTGCAACTGCTCCTGAAGAAGTCTGAATGCAGTTTGGTTAGCCGGGTTTTCAATATCTTTATCTTCTATAAAATCCCCCAGTAAGGAATCTTCCTCCTCCCCAATAGGGGTTTCCAAAGAAATTGGTTCCCTTGCAACATTTTTAACAGATTTTATTCTTAGAACTGTCCATCCAAGTCTTTCAGCCACTTCTTCATCTGTGGGCTCTCTACCAAGCATCTGCATAAGCTGTCTGGATTCACGAACTACTTTATTTATCTGTTCAATCATGTGAACAGGGACCCTTATTGTTCTGGCCTGATCAGAAATTGAACGGGTAATAGCTTGCCTTATCCACCAGGTTGCATAAGTTGAGAATTTGTAACCTTTTCGATACTCAAATTTTTCAACTGCTTTTATAAGTCCAATATTACCTTCCTGAACCAGATCAAAAAAATGAAGCCCCCTGTTTGTATATTTTTTTGCGATACTGACAACCAAACGAAGATTTGCCTGAATAAGCCGATCCTTGGCACTCTTCATCTTTATCTTTCCTTCAGATATCTCCTTGGATCTTTCAAGTATCGAGTCAATATTATCTTCAAAATTTATTTCAATAGTCTTTAATTTTTTTTCATTAACCTGAATCTGTCTTATTTTATTTTTAATCCTATCTGCTGATAATTGCAAATTTTCTTCTATTTTTATCCTTGTTTCCGGAATGGCAAGACCTCTTCCCATAGACCTCAATTCTTTTGAACTTGTAATATTCAATCGCCTTTCAATACGACGTTGTTCTTTCCTGTAATGATTTATTTTTCGTTCAATTTCCATAAAATAATCAGAAAAAACTACTATTTCATTTTGATGAATATTAATTTTCCGAATTTTTTTTAAAAGCAAGACTTTCTTTTTAATCAGAACAGCGTCTTTAGTTATGTCATTACCAGCTTCAATTGTCTTGGATTTAATGTCCATGTACTGTTTTAAGCTTGTTGAAATCTCCCCAAGACTTTCACGATAAAATTGATTAAGCCTCCGACGCTCAGCAAGTATCTCGGAAACTTCCTTCTTTGAGATATCAAGCTCCTTGGGATCTGCTTTTGAGAAAGTTTTTAAAAGAAGATTATACATTTCAGGTATAATCATACCTGATTCTTTTATAACGTTCTTTATTATATTCTCCCCACTCTCCATTTGTTTGGAAAGCTCAACTTCCTGCTCTCCGGTTAACAGATTTTCTTTGCCTATTTCTCTTAAATACAGACGTATTGGATCATCAATAGAGGACTCTTTGTCACTGTAAACAATCTTTTTCTTGTTGGAATTATTGTTCTTATTAAGATTCTCTATTTCATCATCGTGAATTACTTCTTCTCCACCGACATCTATTTCTTCAGATAACAAATCAGTCCCTGAAGATTGAATACTCTCGTCAACAAGTACAATTTTGTTTTTATCGAGTATGCTCATTACTTCTTCAATTCGATCTGAATTTACAATTGATTCCGGCAGGAAATCATTTACCTCATCGTAAGTTATACTCTTTTTCGTTTTTGCATATTCAATAAGCTTTATAACTGATGGGTCATTTTGTATGTCCGACACTACTAATTACCCTTTATTCTTAAAAGTTCTTCATCTATAAATTTTTTCTCAGAGAGAAGATTCTCTAACTCAAACCTATCCGTAGTCAAACCAATTTTCCTGAGTTGCATCTCAATTTCACTACGCTTTTTTTCCAAATTACGCTGTCTTATTTTATTGACTCCATCTTTTATTATCTGTTCAGAATTAATTCTATATTCTCCTGTAGAAAGCTTATGAAGAATAACATCTTTCAATTTTTCATCATCTATCTTCGACATTAATCCTTCATTTGAAGAATCACTCCTTCTGTACATATCCTCAAGGACAACATAGACTCTTTTAGCTCTTGAATCATCTAAATCATCTAAATCGATAACATTTCTGAAAGATGCAAACGCTTCCCTGTTTTCTACTAAAGCAATCATCAGAAAAAGATCAAGTGAAACAGTTATCTCTTTCTGTTGATCCTGCACCGGATTCTTTATTTTTACAGGACTTGTCTGTTTTTTTCTAGCTGCATAATCCTTAAATACAGCATTTACGTCTATCTCCAAAACATTGGCCAGATATCTGAAACTGTCCTCTTTTCTTAATTCAGTACCTAAACTAGCCAGATATGGAGTTACAAATTGAAAAACTGATTCCTTCCCTTCGGTATTTTTAATACCAAAACGCTCAATTGCCCTTTTTACAAGGTACTCAAATGTATTTATAGGATATTTTGTCAATTTATTCAACGCCTCAGGGCCTTCTTTTTCAAGTATCTCAGAGGGATCTTTTCCTTTTGGCAAAGATATAACATAATTTGTAATCCCATATTTCTCAAGTATTACCGCTGACTTCAGGGTAGCTTCAATACCTGCCATATCCGAATCAAAAATCATTAAACACCTGGAAGCATAACGTTTTAAATACTTAGCCTGTTTCTCAGTAAATGCTGTACCAAGAGGGGCAACCACATTTCTTACACCTGACTGATAAAATGCTAAAACATCAAAATTACCTTCAACGAGCACAAATTCTTTCTTTCTTCTTATTTCTTTCACTGCAGTATGTATACCAAAAATAGTTTCCCCTTTTTTATATATACTTGTTTCAGGAGAATTAATATATTTTATAATAAATTTTCTTCCATGAACAGTTCTGTCTTCGATAGTTTTACTTAGAACAAGACCAAAGGAAGTGTTTTTATATATACCTATTATGTATGGGGAATTTGTAGAATTGAAAGACGACTCCTGCCATTGAACAAATTTTGTAAAATTAAAAATATAAGCTGATTTTACTTCGTATTCGGTAAACTTTTGAGAATAGGTATAATACGAGAAACAAACCATATATATAATTATAATTAATGGTCTGATATATAATAAATTATATTGTGTTTTCTTTGACTCCAAAATAATAATATT
>DAOWMA010000153.1 GCA_030643345.1 Spirochaetaceae bacterium | reverse complement strand
GGAACTGTGCAAGACTTAGAAAGAGGAGTCCGGCTACAATAGAAAGGGTTGTTATTACAATTGGTCGTCCCGTGTGTTTTAAGGTTTCATATACAGCTTTACCAGAATCGAAAGGAGTAAGTATAATCTGTTTTTGATATTGAAGAAGGAAGTGGATAGAATCATCCACACCAACTCCTACAGAGATGCATGAAACCATAATCGTTGTCATATCAAGAGGTATTTTAAAAAGTGCCATTAATATAAGGCTTGTAAAAATTCCTGTAAGTAGTGGGACAAGTGTCAGAATACCTTTTATAATTGATTTAAAGAAGATAGAAGAAACAATACCGATTAAAAACAGAGCTGCAATGGTTGAGACTAAAAAATCTCTTCTCATTTGTTTTGACAGCTTAAGGAAATTCAGACTCGTACCATTTAATTCCCAGTGAATATTATTGTCTAAATTATTTTCAAGAGTACTCTTAATATCTCTTATTAGAGCAATAGTATCCTCTTCATCTATAGGCATAGATTTATCACTGTTAGATACTCTGATCAAAATACTGATTTTGGAGTAATCCCTGTTTGCTGCAGTTATATCTGTATTAATAGTTCCGAATAGTCTTGAAACAAGAAGGTTAAGGCCCCTGGATTGGAAATAGCCATCTTTCCCTGTCATCACCATACCTGCATAATTTAAATATTCAGGAAAGGAAAATATATAGCAGATATTCGGTATTTTAGATAATTCCTGTTCAACTTTGTATATATTTGAAAGCACTTCAGGTTGCAGGAAGAAATCCTTATCTGTTCCCGCTAATTCTATTTTAAGTTCATCCACTCCTCCAATTCTTTTTATAAACTTGTTTAGATCAACTATTATATCTGAAGATTTGGGAAAATATTTGGCCGGATTTGTATTAAATGAAATTCCTGGTAAAAGGATGATAAATATTGTTGCTATCAGAACAATTACTATAATTGCAGGGACCCTCCACTTTACAATATATAAACCAAAGTAATTTAGAAATCTTGATAGAGGGTCTTTATCCAGTATCTTAAGTCTTTTTTGACGGGGAAGAGGCTGGAGGGCCAAAAATGCAGGAAGGAGTGTTATTGAAAGAATGGCGGAAAATAATATACCAAGGGATGTTACAATTGCAAATTCTCTGGTTTGGCTTATTGTGGCCAGTAAAAGGCTCATCAAACCGATCAGGGTTGTAAATGAAGCCAGTATAACTGTTCCGCTAATATCTGTAACAGATTGTATAATGATATCAATTTTTGGTGCATTGCTGTGTCCTGCAAGGCTGTAATAGGCATTCATAACATGTATACTGTATGAGCTACCGAGGGTCAGTACCAGAGGCGGTGATATTATGCTCACTATGGATAATTTGAAACCCATCATTACCATTACACCAAGAGAGAATATTGTACTGCTGATTACAAGGGTGATTGGAAGAAAAACTGCACGTTTTGATTGAAATCCAAGATAGTAACTTAATAATATTGTTGCAATTACAAGTATCAATAGTTTGCTGAAATCTTTAGTTAGAAAAATTTCAATCTCTGAAGAAAAAGGCAATGAGCCGGTTACAGCGACATCAAATTCTAATCTTAACGGATCAATTATATTATTAATTTTTTCCATTTCATCGATATATTCATTTGTTTTTTTCAATAGTAATATCACTACCAGAGCATCTTTGTTGTCTGAACTTAAAAAACCTGATGTAAATTCTGATTTATTTAATCTATTAATAAATAATTTAAGATCTTTCTCATTCCCGGGTGCGACACCTCCTGGTGACAGGGGAACTACTGTAAGTCTTGAACCGGTTTTCTCAAGTGTGGTAAATGAAAAAGGTTCAATAGTTTTCTCAACAGGAAGTGCTGACTGAATTTTTATATAGCTATCCTGGAACTTCTGTAATCCGTTAACAGTAAAAAGATTATCACCACTTACCATTATAAGCAGTTTGTCATAGTCTGTATGGTTCTGGTCGGTTCCTGAAGTTATTTCTTCAGGCAGCAGGCTTTCCACATCAGGTTCTATCTGAAGTTGCTTAAGAGGCACAGCCATTGCAATAGTAATGATTAGAGATATCCCTATTATTATCCATGGGTGTTCTACACTAAACTTTACTAATGGAAGAGTTGTGAATTTTACCATAAAAGGTATTATTCCCCCTCCAGCTGCAGGGTAATTGATGTAGCATTACAGACTTCTGAAGGTCCAAAGTACTGAATTGCACCCGGGAATACATAGGATGATTTAATTGCCCAAATATTTCGTTTTGATAAAAATTCGTTAAAAGGATTCCCTTCAAGATCAACCATGGCTTTCTTTATTACAGGTTTCATCTTACCATGTCGTTGTTCAAGATTCATCATCATTGTAACAGGTACACCACCTGCAGTCCATTCTTTGACTGGTTTTGCCGTGTTGCGAATAGATGATATATAACCGGTTATACCGGAGGCTGCAAGGATATAAGAGTTATATCCCAGTGAGTAACAGTAATCAGCGTCAAAGTTGGAGGGGAACGCACACCTGCCTTCATAACCGAAAAAATGGTCCTGGGGGCTGAAAGTCCCTTTAAATTTTCCTTCACTTTTCATTTCATCCAATCTGGATGAAACCATCTGGATCAAAAGTTTCTCAGTTTCAATTCTGGATACCTGAACGTTTCCATGGGGATCTCTGTCCATCAGCAGCTGTCTCTGAATATTATTGGGAAGTGAGGAAAAGATATAGGAAGAGTCTCGTGAGAGTTCACGATTTATCCACCTGGACTGATCTTCAAAGGAATGCAGAGACCCAAAATGCTCTTCGTGCTCAGCAAGAAGTGTATTCAATTCTGTTATTAACTCTTTCATTTCTGGTATAAACTCTATAAGACCTTCCGGTATAAGAACTATTCCATAATTACTTCCCAGTTCGCTTCTTTTTACGATTATACTCACCATATCCATGACTATGTCCGTCAGTGATTTATGTGTGTGCTCAATTTCCTCGGAAATAAGAGCAATATTAGGATGTGTTTGGAGGGCACATTCCAGACAGATGTGTGAAGCACTCCTGCCCATTAGTTTAATAAAATGCCAGTATTTCTTGGCAGAATTTGCATCTTTTTCTATATTACCGATTAATTCAGAATAGGTTTTAGTTGCAGTGTCGAAACCAAAAGAAACTTCAATATATTTACTTTTAAGGTCACCATCGATTGTTTTGGGTACACCGATAACAGAAATACCTGAATTCTTCTGTTTGAAATATTCGGCAAGGACAGCTCCGTTTGTATTTGAGTCATCACCGCCAACTATTATGAGTGACGATATATCATGCAGTTTACAGACATCTTCACAGATATCAAATTGCTCAATGGATTCCAGTTTTGTTCGTCCGGAACCTATTATATCAAATCCACCGGTATTTCTAAATTGATCAATGATCTCAGAATCCAGATCAACTATCTTATTTTCCAGTATGCCTGATGGGCCGCCCATAAAACCAATCAGTCTGGATTCCGGGTTGGCCTTTTTCATAGCATCAAAAAGTCCGGAAATAACATTGTGACCTCCGGGAGCCTGTCCTCCTGATAGAACTACTCCAATGTTAATACTGACTGATTGTGTGCCTTCCTGAAGGCTTACCGTTTCAATAAACGGAGCTCCATAGGTCCTTGGAAAAAGTTTTTCCAATTCCTTTTGGTCTGATTCTGAATGAGTAGAACCCTGTGGGTTTATTCCAATTTTTTGGATATTCCCTTTAAGAACTTCCGGGAGTTTTGGTTCATATTTGTATCTTGCTGTTTGAAGGGGGGAATGTGTCACTGTAGGTCTCCTCTTAGTATAATTTATAAAGTTATTATGTTCTTTTTTGCGGCTTTTCTGCAAGAAGAACAGATGAAATAGTATAATAATCATTGTTTTTAATTGACTATCTTTATAACGGAATATAAACTTTTACAGATGAAACCATATAAATTGATAAATCAGGTTCAAAAGTACTCATGGGGTTCTGTTGACTATATCCCCAATCTTCTCGGCGTAAACCAATCAGAAGAGCACTGGGCTGAGCTTTGGATGGGAGATCATCCCAGGGCCCCCTCGTCTGTAATTATGGATTCAGGAAATATTTCTTTGGGCCAATTGATTACCAGGCAACCAAATGAAATTTTAGGTAAAGATAGTAATAGATTTGGAAATCATCTTCCCTTTCTTTTTAAAGTCCTCTCTGCAGAGAGCCCTCTTTCTATTCAGGCACATCCTGATAAGGCCCAGGCCGAATCAGGGTTTTTGGATGAGAATTCAAGATCTGTACCTCTGGATGCTTTCGAGAGAAACTATAAAGATAGTAATCATAAACCGGAAATTATATGTGCATTAACTCCTTTTACAGCTATGTGCGGATTTCGTGATATTGATGAAATAAAATCAAATTTTCTGAAACTCCAAAGTTCCATATTTAATGTCGGAAATAGTATCAAAATATTTTTTGGTTCTCTCTTGTCTCTGGAAGTTTCAAAATTAAATAAGCTTATAAAAGATACTCTTATCTGGGCTGAAAGTGATAATTCTCCGGAAGCTGAACTAATTCAGAAATTTGCGGCTTTGTATAAAAATGATCCTGGGATTTTGGCACCTCTTTTTTTGAATGTCTATGTTCTAAGCCCTGGGGAAGCACTATATCAGGGCCCACGAGAACTGCATGCCTATGTGGAAGGAACCGGAATAGAGCTTATGGCTAATTCTGACAATGTTCTTCGCGGGGGATTAACTCCCAAACATATTAATTTAAATAAACTTCTTAAGGTCCTGAATTTCAAGGCAGCCCAAAAGGGTGTTTTGAAACCTGTAAAGAAAGGGCCCGGTCAATTTGAGTATATAACACCGTCTGATGAGTTTTCTCTGGGGTACCTGAAAGTGAATAAGACAACATCTGTGGCAAAAGATAAGCGGAAATCTATCGAAATTCTTATCTGTATTTCAGGGAAGGCAGATTTTATTTCAAAAGAAGGAACTATTGAAATAAAAAAAGGGGACAGTCTTCTTGTACCCGCATCTGTTGACTCCTACACCATTGCCGGAACAGCAGAGATATATACTGCCGGGATACCAGGTAAAGGTAAAAAATGAAAATATGGGTGGATTCAGATTCCTGTCCACGGCAGATAAGAGAAATTGTTCTGCGGGCCTCCGAACGGGTGGAAATAATAACAATATTTGTTGCAAACCGGAATATCCCCGGTGTTGAGGGTAAATGGTCTTCTTTGCAGTTGGTCCCTTCGGGTGAAGGAGAGGCAGACAAATATATCTATGAAAATGCAGAAGAAGGGGATATTGCTATAACAAGGGATATCCCTCTGGCAGCAGATCTTGTTAAAGGCGGACTACTTGTTCTGAATGACAGAGGAAGTGTATTTACAACTGATAATATCGGTGAAAGACTTTCCATGAGAAATGCCATGACGGAACTTAGAAGTTATGGTGTTATGTCCAAATCATCAGGATCTATGAACAACAGGGATGTGCAGCAGTTTGCAAATGCATTTGACAGGGAGTTGAGATGCTGGCAGAACAGGTAAGATAGATTAGGGAATAGGTTTTTGCGATGTGGCCTATTTTTACGATTGCCTGGCTATTTTGCGCCAGGTAGTAGCCCTACATTAGAGAAGAGCTACTTATAAAATTCAAAATGTAACACAGCGCAAAAAGCT
>DAOWMA010000034.1 GCA_030643345.1 Spirochaetaceae bacterium | reverse complement strand
GTCGATAAATGCAACAAGTTTATTTGCAAACATAGTTTCTATGGTCTGGCAGTTTATTATTTTATCAATCTCCTTTAATCTGATTATTTCGTAAATATTAGCTTTTGGAGCTGGATAGGTAATATCAATTTTCAGTGTGTTGCGTAAACCATGCTGATTTTTCGCTCGTGGATAGGAGAGGAAATACTGCGGCACAGTATCACTACTGTCCTTTACTGTAAGACCAAGCTCATCAAAAACTTCCTCCAATTCATGTCTGAATCGAGGTATTTCGGAGAGGTTTGATAGATAATCAAAATCCAGATCAACAGAAAAACGATCCAGATAACCCCTCATAGCTGAAGCTGTTCCACCTTTAAATGCCAACTGTTCTGAAATCCACTGATGGTCGCAAATGGCAGTAAGAACACGATACAACCATGCTTTATGTACTGACTCTTTTGGATTTGGTATTATCATAAAATTTTTCCAGTATGATTATCATAATTGGTTTTTGAATAACCAATTATCTCCTGCATTTCCTTCACTTTCTGCCAGTCTATAAGGGAATAGTTATCAAAATGGAATTTGCTGTTATAATAGAGTAAATCAGCAACTGCCCGTTCTATACCGGCTTTTTTAAACTCCTGTGTGTCCTTTATACCTACGCTGTTAAATAAGAATTGATCCTGTAGTTTTCTGCTCCGGTACTCATAATTTCCTATTGTGTATTGCCGGGATTCTGCTGATATAAGTGTAATACTGGAAGGTATCTGCATAATTACACCAGCTTCGGAGAGAACTGACTCGGTGCTTACATAGGCAAATTGATGCAATGCCTTTACTCCCAAAAAGAAGGGGTCAAGCTTATTTACTGGAACTATTGAATAAAATCCACGATAAATTCTAAACAACCAGCCCTTTTTTATATACCGGTGAATTGTAATACGTAAGGTGTTTTTAGATGTTATCTGCCATAGCCTGGCTAAATCATCGATATGAAAAACTTTTTCATTTAGCTGTGCAATGAGTTGAAACCGCTGTTGGGCAGAAGTTTGATTTACTGTACTCATATGTACATTATACCAAACATTTACAATAAATCAAGGATGAAATAATGAATTCCAGGATTTATTATTTTCTTCCAGCCTTTTTTCATACTAATATAATTATATGAAATCTTTGGAATACAAAATATTTTTCAATTAGAAATTATCCCGAATAAAATTACAATCCGGGGATATTTTACTATTTCCGGGGAGTGGTAGTTGATTAATAAATCCTTATCAAGGAGATGCAGGCTGATCTTAAACTTAAAAATGGAGTGTATGAACTAAAAAAGGTAAAAAATAAATTGAAGTGTATTCTTTATGATGAAATGATTCTGGAGTAGTATCATGGCTTGTACAACGTCCCTTATCAGGTTTAAAATCAGAATAATTAATTTTACCCGGAGGTTTAACGATGGGAATTCAGGAACTCGCATCAGAGGTAAAAAATGCACAGGTATTTTTGGGAGCAATCAGCCTGGAAGTACGTAATAGGGCCCTTGAGAATATTTCAAAAGAGATAAAGATAAGAAAAGATGAGATTATAGAAGCAAATCGTCTTGATATAGAAAAAGCAGAGGTGGAGAATGTTTCCGCACCTCTGTTAAAACGACTTAAATTTGATAATGCAAAAATTACCGAGGTCTGTAGCGGCATAGAAAGTCTTATTGGACTTCCTGATCCTGTTGGAAAGACAATATCAGCAAGGGAACTGGATAAGGACCTTGAGCTGTATCAGGTTAGCTGTCCTATAGGTGTTATTGGTATGATTTTTGAGTCCCGCCCGGATGCGCTTGTTCAGATTGCCACTCTTTGCCTTAAAAGCGGTAATGGGGTAATTCTTAAAGGGGGCAGTGAGGCCTCTCTTACAAACAGAGCGTTAACTGAAGTTATCAGGGATGCTTCAGTTGCTGCAGGAATACCTTCCGGCTGGATTCAGCTTGCTGAAACACGTCAGGATGTTACAAAAATGCTGAAGATGGAAGACAAAATTGATCTGCTTATACCAAGAGGTTCCAACAGTTTTGTTAAATACATTATGCAGAACACTACCATTTCTGTACTGGGTCATGCTGATGGAATATGTCATCTTTTTGTTGATAAAAATGCTGACTTGTCAATGGCAGTTGAACTTACCGACGATTCAAAGACACAGTATGTTGCTGTCTGCAATGCTCTGGAAACACTTCTTGTTGATAAATCCGTAGCTCCTACCTTTCTTCCTATGATGAAGGAGAGGCTGGAAAGTAAAAATGTGGAGCTTAGGGGATGTGATATAACAAGAAAAATTATAGATGTAAAACCGGCAACCAGTGAAGACTGGAGTACTGAATATCTTGATTATATTTTATCTGTAAAAGTCGTGGGTTCTCTGGACAGCGCTATTGAACATATAAATGTATACGGATCAGGACATACTGATGCTATTGTTACCCGGGATGAAAAATCTGCAGAGAAGTTTATGAATTTAATAGACTCTGCAGATGTTTTTTGGAACTGCAGTACCCGGTTTTCTGACGGATTCCGATACGGTTTGGGTGCAGAGGTGGGGGTAAGTACAAATAAGATACATGCCAGGGGACCTGTTGGCCTTGAGGGTCTTGTTATTTATAAGTGGAGATTAAAGGGAAATGGTCATAAGGTTGCAGATTATTCCAGTGGGAAAATGAGCTTTACCCACAAAAGTCTTAATAAAGAGTATAAGAGAAGCAATTAATGCGGGATTTTAGCAAATTACGAAGAGTGGTAATTAAAATTGGTACAAATCTTCTTACTAAAGATCATGAATTTAACGTTGAATATGTTCAGGATATAAGCAGACAGATTGCCGGGCTTCGGGAGCGGGGAATTCAGGTTTTACTTGTTAGTTCCGGTGCTATTGGGATGGGTGCCGGCGAACTTAATTTGAAGGTCCGGGTAAAAGATATAAAGATGAGACAGGCCTGTGCTGCAATTGGACAACCACTGTTAATGCATCAGTATAGAGAATCTTTTGGCGAATATGATATTTCAATAGCCCAGGTACTTATTACCAGGGAGGTCCTTAACAACAGAACGACCTTTCTTAACCTGAAGAATTCTGTGGAAACACTTCTTTTTTTAGGGATAGTTCCAATATTTAATGAGAATGACTCTGTATCTACTGATGAAATTGGCTCTGCTTTTGGCGATAATGACAGACTAAGTGCTATGGTGGCAAGCAAGGTAGAAGCCGATCTTCTGATAATTCTTACGGATATTGATGGATTGTACAATGGAGATCCGAGGAAAGATTCAAATGCCTCTCTTATATCCAGTGTTCCGGAGATTACAGAGGAAATAATGGGTTTTGCCGGTAGTAAAGGCAGTGAATTTTCAACCGGCGGTATGAAAACCAAGCTTCAGGCTGTCTCTATTGCGGCAAATGCCGGATGTAAAACAATTCTGGCCCATGGCGGGAAGACAGATATACTAAACAGACTTCTTAATGGTGAAGATGAAGGTACGATTTTTCTGGGTGGTAAAAAGCTTTCAGCAAGATCCAGATGGATTCTTTACAGTGATCCTATAGGAAAAATAAATATAGACAAGGGGGCCCTTGCTGCTATCCGAAACCATAAAAGCCTGCTTCCTTCGGGAATTATTTCTGTTGAAGGAGTTTTTAATAAAGGTGAAGTTGTGTCAATAAATGGTATTGCCAATGCTGTAAGTAAATTTACCAGCACAGAAATTGAGAATATCATAGGGCATCATTCCAGAGAGATTCCTGCCCTTTTAGGGAAAGGTCGAAAAGACGTAATAGCAAGGGCGGAGGATATTGTATTTTCTTTCTAAGTGATAATTTTTGAATGCCGATAGGGGTGTTATGAGTACAACTGTTTTTATTAATGCTATGGAACTTACTGATTTTGCCTATAAAAATCTTCCAACTGGAACAACAGCCTTTGATGCGGCCCTTGATATCGCTGCCGGACTACCCGATTCAGATAAAATAGTAATTCTTGCAGGAGAGGATTTTACTCTGAATGGACCTTTTAAAATCGTCAATCCTGCAGGACAGGATATGAAAGACCTGATAAAGGCTTTTAAGGAAGAAGCAGGTAATTCAGAGAATATATTTTATTTCTATGGAGATACACCTCTTCTGAATTATTCAATTACAGAAAAAATGTATAAGAATCATCTTCAGTATTTTGCATCTTATACCTTTGCTGATGGGTACCCCTATGGGATGGCCCCGGAAATATTAAAAACAACTGTTTTAGATCAGCTTGGTGCTCTGGCAGAAAAAAACAAAATCTCAATTACCAGGAAATCAATATTTGAACTTATTCAAAAAGATATCAATTCCTTCGATATTGAGACAGAAATTTCACCCATCGATCAGCGGATGCTTCGGGTTTCACTTTCTGCAGATACAAAGAGGAATTTCAATCAGCTTTGCAGGATAATGAAACAGCTGGATGAGGATGAAGGAAAGGGCGAGAATTCCATTATTGAAATCCTTGAAAATAAACAGCATTTATTAAGAACAGAACCCTCCTTTATCAATGTTCAGATTACCGGTGGTTGTCCTCAGGCCTGCTCCTACTGCCCATATCCTGAAATTGGCGGAGATATTGTAAACAGAACTGATGAGATGACCATGAAACAATGGCAGATGATTCTTTTAAAAGTTAAAGCATTCAGTGATGATGCTGTATTCAGTATCTCAATGTGGGGAGAGCCTTCAGGACACTCCAATATGCCTGGGATAGTTCGTGAACTATTAAAAATTGAAAAATTCAGTTTAATAATAGAAACATCAGGGATTGGCTGGGACCTGGAAGTTCTAAAAGAAATATCAGAAATAGCGGATGGAAGGATAGACTGGGTCCTTTCAATGGATGCCGAAAATCCTCTCTCATATAAAAAACTTAGAGGAGAGGGATGGGATGAAGCAAATAGAACAGCCCTTTATCTTCACGAGCTGTTTTCTGATAAGCTGTATATCCAGTCAGTACGGATGAAAGATCAGGAAGAAGACCTTGAGAAATTCTACAGAGGGTGGAAAGATCGGGGTTTTAATGTAATAATTCAGAAACATGATCATTTTTGCGGGATTCTTCCGGACAGAAGAGTAACAAACCTCTCTCCTGTAAAAAGGTTTCCCTGCTGGCATCTAAAGCGTGATTTAAATATTCTTCTTGACGGAACAGTTCCAATGTGCAGGGAGGATATAAAAAATAAGTATATTATGGGTAATATTTTTAATGATGAACTGGATTTAATCTGGAAAAATGGAGAAAGTGCATATCTGGACCATCTTGATGGTAATTATCCTGAACTATGCAGAGAGTGTGATGAATACTATACCTACAACTTCTAAAAATCCAAGAATCCCCTATTCAATTGTCGGCGGCAGGAAGAGTGACAAAAATCTCAGTCTTTCTCCAGTGGTCAGTCTGCTGGTACTTAATCGGGGAGGCCGGCCTTATAAACTTGAATATCTTAAACATTTGGAATCTCTTGGAGATGTGGAAATTATGTCAGTTCAGGGACCACTGGCAACATATGATATAGAATCACTTTCAGTCAGATTCCCACAGGTGAAATTCCTGATTTTAGGTAAAGATGCATCCCCCGGAGAACAGATAAATATTGGAATTCTGGAAGCAAGCGGTAGGAATGTAATGGTGTTCTGGGATGATATGCGTCCTGGATACAGATTTACAGAAAGATTCCTTAATAATCTGGACAAATCTGAACATCTATGCAGTGTACCTATTCTTCAAAGTACAAAATATGAAACGGTACCATCTTTGATGGCTCCTTCATTCTATGGAAACCGGTTGAAAATGATTTCGCTGATGCCGTCTTCAAATGGAGCCGAGACACTTTTTCCCTTTGATTACTCCGGTATATATAACAAAGAAAAATTCTTATTAACCAGTGGGTTTGACTATAATATCGAAAATCAGTACTGGCAGAAGATGGATTTTGGATTCAGGGTCCATATGTGGGGTGAGTCAATTGCCTTTAATACAGGTATAAAACTTGAATATCTTGTTGAAAAAGTTCCGGAAGATACAACTCCGGATAGATATTACAAATTATTTTATCTGAAAAATCTAATTGTCAGATTTTCAGGGGACAGTGCATTCATCTCCTGGTCAAAATTTCTGGCATACAGTATTAAATCGGGATCTTCATTCGTTGCGTCAATAAAGGAATTTAAAAATGCTATGAAATGGGTGGAGATCAATAAATACCGTTTTTCCTGTGATGCAAGACAGGTTACAGATCTTTGGGAGGTTAGAGAATCATGACAGGAGTTTTTTTACAAGTAAGGATAGATTCAACAAGACTTCCAGGGAAGGCCCTTCTACCTTTGGAAAATTACAAGGTAATTGAACATGCTATGCGGAATCTCAAAGCTGTTAATGCGGATATTTTTGCATTACTTACCGAACAATCAAGCGTTCTTTCATTAACCCCTCTTGCAGAGAAGTGGGGGTATGAGGTCTTTACAGGTGACAAGGAAAATGTATTAAAAAGATATGCAAATGCTGTACAACATTATTCAGTTAAAACTGTTATCAGGGCAACCGGAGACAACCCTCTGGTCTCAGGGCAGCTGGCAAATCAGATTATTGCATATCATCATGTAAAAAATGCGGATTACAGCGGGTTTACAGGGATACCATTAGGAACAGGAGTCGAGGTACTGAATGCAGATGCAATTTTAGCTGCCCATAACCTTGCAAAGGACCCATACGAAAAAGAGCATGTAAGCCCGTATCTGTATTTCAGGGACAATGAGTTTGTAATCAATAGAGTTCCTGCTCCTGCTGAATACTATTGTCCCGACGGCAGGGTTACATTGGATACTGAAGAGGACTATGTAAATATAAAACAGATATTCAGACAGCTCTATACCGGCCGTCCCATAGAGATTCAGGAGCTGGTTTCATATTTAAGAATTAATATACCCGAAGAATATTACGCTTTGGCCCAATAATGTATGGTGAGTAACTCCTATCTTCTTGTGCCGGCGTGTGAGGAAGGAAATGGAACCGGTCATCTTAGAAGGATGATCGATCTTTACATAAGACTAAAAGAAAGCTCATCCTGCTTCGTATTTATATATTCCAGGTCAATTTCAGAGATTCATAACAGGTTATTATCGCATGGAGTGGACTCAGATGATCTTTATATGGAAACTCTGCCGGCTGCCGGTTTCTGGGATTTCATTATTGTTGATTATCGTAGTACTTCTCGCAGTCTTGTAGATCTTCTTGGGTCAAGAGGGGTTTTAATCGGAATAGATGAGGGGGGACCTCTAAGGGGGGGGTACGACTTTCTTATTGATATCATTCCTGCCCTGTCTAATACTGTAAAACCAAATATATCTTCAACAGGATTGATGGACCTTCCTAAAAAACATCTGTACAAAAAAGCGGGTAATAATCCAAAAAAAATTCTTGTTACTTTCGGTGGAGAAGATCCAAAGGAGCTGACAAAAGTTATTCTGGATTATATTAAAACCCATGGATATTTCCGTAAAGCAGAGATAACTGCTGTTGTTGGTGAAAAGTTTTTAGTTGACAAGTACAGGGATTCTGTAGAGTTTCTTGTAAGCCCTTCAAACTTAAAAGATATTCTTTTTGAGTATGATCTTATTATTACCGGTTTTGGTCTTACTGCTTTTGAATCACTGGCAGCCGGGGTCCCATTTATTCTTCTTAATCCTTCTTTATATCATCAAAAATTATCCCTTAAATGCGGGTTTTATGAAATTGGTGTAATAAAACCGAATAAGAAAAAGCTGGACATATTTATTCGTAATGGAGTGAATTTTATATCGATTCAGGATAGATATATCCCAAATGAATCTATCAATCTTAAAGATCTTATTCTATCCATTAATAACTCTAAGGCAGATTGTCCTGTTTGTCATTATAAGTGTGGAGTAGAAGATTTAATCCATCGTTTTGAAACAAGGAATTTTTACAGTTGTCCGGTTTGTAATATAACATTTCAGGTTGATTTTTCACTTCCCCGAAATAGTTATAAGAGGGAATATTTTTTTGATGATTATAAAAAACAATATGGGAAAACATATCTTCAGGATTTTAAGAATATACAAAAATTATCAGCTGCCAGGTTAAAGATAATCAGTAGTCTTAAACCTTCATCCGGTAATGTCAAACTGCAACTTCTGGATATTGGCTGTGCATATGGACCTTTCCTCGCAGAATCCGTAAAATACGGATTCCTGCCAACAGGTATTGAAATAATACCTGAAGTGGCTGATTATGTTAAAAATCAACTTGGGTTTGAAGTATTATCAGGGTCCTTCGAAGATGCGCCTTTTGGAAAAACCTTTGATCTGATTACAATGTGGTATGTTATTGAACATTTTACTGATCTTAATTTAGTTTTGACCAAAGTAAATACTTTTTTGAAACCCGGTGGGATATTTGCCTTTTCTACTCCAAATAGTTCTGGTATAACTGGTAGGAAGAGTATGGATTTTTTTCTTGGGGAATCTCCTTCTGATCATATTTCTATCTGGAATCCGGTAATCACGAAGAAGCTGCTAATGCGTTTTGGTTTCAGGGTTAAGCGAATTCAGGTTACAGGACATCATGCAGAAAGATTTCCCGGTCTTTCTAAAATTAAATCAAAATCAGGGTATAAAATGGTTAACTTTATAAGTAAAGTCTTTAGTTTAGGTGATACTTTTGAAGTGTATGCGGAAAAGGTTAAGGATATCAATGGCTAAAACAACTATTTTGATTCTCGGCGGTGGTGCTATGCAGATTCCGGCGATTACCATTGCAAAAGAAATGGGCTGGACAACTATTGTTGCAGATGGGATTAATGATGTTCCAGGCAAAGATTATGCTGATTATTTTGAACATATTGATCTGAAAGATTCAAATGGGATGATAAAAGCAGCACTTAGTTACAAAAACAGCAGTGGGCTGGATGGTGTTTTTACTGCAGGGACCGATTTTTCAGAAACTGTAGCCAGGGTTGCAGAAGCTGCAGACCTACCGGGGATAAGTATTGAAGCAGCAATTAATGCAAGTAATAAGGTAAAAATGCGTGATGCTTTTAGAAAGCATGGTATATCTTCCCCTTTGTTTACCTCTGTCAGAGATGTTTCTTCCCTTGATTGTGAGAAAATTATAAACAGAGGTATTGAATTTCCAATGGTTGTAAAACCTGTTGATAATATGGGTTCCAGAGGAATTCGCAGAACAGATAACTGTAATCAGCTGAAGGATGCAGTTAAAGATGCATTGTTGTTTTCAAGGTCCGGTAATGTTATTATTGAGGAGTATCTGGAGGGGCCTGAATTCAGCATCGATGCATTGATCTATAATAATGAAATAACAATTTGCGGATTTGCAGACAGGCACATATACTATCCACCGTACTTTATTGAGATGGGCCATACAATCCCTTCCATTACGGATGCTAATGTGTCTGAAGAGATTTTTGATACCTTTAGAGCCGGTGTACGGGCCCTGGGAATTTCAAAGGGAGCCGCTAAAGGAGATATAAGATTCAGCAGAGGGAAGCCGTACATAGGTGAGATTGCCGCCCGTTTATCGGGTGGATATATGTCCGGCTGGACATTCCCGTATTCTTCCGGAGTTGAGCTTACAAAAGGAGCTTTGAAGATTGCAGTTGGACAGCATCCGGGGAATTTATCTCCTCTCTTTTCAAAAACTACTGCAGAGAGGGCGTTTATCTCAGTTCCCGGTGTAATACAGGATATAATTGGATTGGGAAAAATAAAAAATAATAAAAATCTAAAAGAGCTTTTCTTAAGGGTTTCAGTAGGTGATAAAGTTAAATTTCCAGAGAATAATGTAGAAAAAGCAGGAAACTGCATTGCTGTTAATAAAGATAGGGATATTGCAGTAAGTTCTGCAGAAGATGCCTGCAGAAATATTTTTATTCGCCTTGAACCATGTAATGCAGATACAGAAGCGTTTCTCTTCGGGGCATCTCAGTCATGGGTTGCCAATGCTTTTAACCTGGAAATCGATGCGAATATTAAATCTTTGGAAAATATGCCGAAATTTAAATTGAATACTGGAAATGGAATAAATATTCTTGGTTTACCGGCGTTAGATCTGGAAAATGCGTATGAATGGCATGGTAAACCTATTTCCAGAGCTTTTGACGAGGTACTGGAAAGGGGATATCAAAAAATTATTGATACAAAGATCAATTTTATTTCTGTAAATGTGATATCTTCTGAAAATATATTTGATGGTGTAGTATTGGGGAAACTTTTTTATCGCTGTTTTATGAAGGGCGGTGTTCAGGGAGGAGTTTGGATTATTGATTCTATTTTAAAAACCATAGAAGAGAAAAAGAGTCTGTTGGAGTTGTTTTCACGATGGGAAAAATATTAACAATACTATCTGTTATCATCCTTTTAGTATCGGGATTTATCTATGGAGAGGAGCCGATGGATAATATGACCTCCCTGAATACTATTATAGATAAAACAGGTGCAGAGCTGAGATGGGACCCATATAGATCATATGGTGAACTCACTCTGTTCGGGCAGTCAGTTATATTTAAACCTGATAT
>DAOWMA010000242.1 GCA_030643345.1 Spirochaetaceae bacterium | reverse complement strand
TTAACAGATTCAGCAATTGCTTCTTATAAAAGACTACCCTATTCAACTTTTGAGCAGCGAAAAGAGGTTGTCGCCAATATTAAGGGCGTAGTGGAAGTTGTTGCTCAGGAAACTCTGGATTATACAGATAATCTTCTTAAGATTAAGCCGGACTATGTAGTTCATGGGGATGATTGGAAAGTCGGCCCACAGATGAAAGTACGACAAAAAGTTCTGAATATAATAAAAGAGTGGAATGGCGAGTTAATTGAAATTCCCTATACTGAGGGGCTTTCTGCACGCTCATTAAATGAAGCCATTGCGGAAGTTGCCAATACTCCCGATATGAGAAGAGCCAGATTGAAACGGCTGATTTACTCAAAGGATGTTGTTAGAATTTTAGAAGTTCATAGCGGTTTGTCTGGGTTGATAGCCGAAAAAACAAAGATAACTGAGAATAATATTGACCGGGAATTTGATGGCATGTGGATAAGCAGTCTGACTGATTCTACATCTAAAGGAAAACCGGATACTGAGCTGGTAGATTTAACTTCCAGATTAACTACTATAAATGATGTGCTGGAAGTGACCACTAAACCAATTATTCTGGATGGAGATACCGGAGGGCAGACTGAACATTTTGCATACATGGTAAAAACTCTTGAACGATTGGGCGTTTCTGCTGTAATTATCGAAGACAAAAAAGGATTAAAGAAGAATTCTCTGTTTGGAACAGAGGTAAAACAGACCCGCAGTACCATTGAGGAATTTTCAGAAAAAATAAGAGTTGGAAAACAGAGCCAGGTTACAGGTGAGTTTATGATAATTTCCAGAATTGAGAGTCTTATATTAAAAGCTGGAATGGAAGATGCCTTAACCAGGGCTAAAGCCTATATTGAAGCAGGAACAGACGGGATAATGATTCACAGTAAAGAAAAGGAACCAACAGAAATACTGGAGTTCCTGGGTGAATATTCCAAATTTGAGTCAAAAGTGCCTGTTATAGTTGTGCCCACAAGCTATAATTCAATAACTGAAGACGAGCTGGCAAAAGCGGGCGCAAATGTAATCATTCATGCTAATCATATGCTGCGAAGTGCATACCCATCTATGCAGAAGACAGCCGAATCTATACTGAAACATCATAGGTCTTTGGAGGCGGATGAGTACTGCATGCCTATTAAAGAAATATTACATCTTATACCAGGAGGTAAGTAGATGATAGATCCTGGAAAACTATACGATAAGCTGACATCCGGAGGGTTGGATTTTTTTACCGGTGTCCCGGATTCATTATTAAAAGATTTCTGTGCCTATATTGAAGACCACTCTTCAAGTAATATTATTACAGCTAATGAGGGAAATGCTGTTGCGTTGGCTGCAGGACATTATCTGGCAACAGGTCGCCCCGGGGTGGTTTACATGCAGAATTCCGGTATTGGAAATGCTGTTAATCCGCTGATATCATTGGTAGATGAAGATGTTTATAAAATACCAGTTCTCCTGATAGTAGGCTGGAGGGGTGAACCCGGTTTAAAGGATGAACCCCAGCATATGAAACAGGGGAAACTTACTCTCCCATTAATTGAATGTCTGGGGATTGAGTACTCGGTTGTTGAAAGAGATAGTGATATTGATCAGCTGTTGTCACAGGCGGAAGAAAAACTGAAAAATAAAAAACCCTATGTTTTTGTTGTGAAAAAAGGAGTTTTTGGACCCTATAAACTGAAGAAAATAAAGCCGGATATTTCCTCTTTGAATAAGGAGGCTGCTCTGGAAATTGTGGTTGCAGGGCTCAGGAAGGACAGCCTGATTGTTTCCACAACAGGTAAATTATCCAGAGAGTTGTTTGAAATTAGAGAAAAAAGAAATGAAACACATAATAGGGACTTTTTGACTGTTGGATCGATGGGACATACTTCCCAGATTGCAATGGGTGTAGCTATAAGCAACCCGGATAGAGATGTTTTCTGTCTGGATGGAGACGGTTCCGTTATAATGCATATGGGTAGTCTGGCTGTAAATGCATCAATAAAACCTGCAAATTTCAGGCACATTGTGTTTAATAATGCCGCCCATGATTCTGTTGGCGGCCAGCCGACTGTTGCCGATAGGGTGGATCTTACTGCAGTAGCTGCTGCGTGCGGTATGGGAAGGGGCGCAAGAGTCCTTACTGAAGAAGAACTGAAAGTGGCTGTTGAGAGAATAGCCGGTGGAGACCTTGATTTCCTGGAAATACTGGTAAAGAAGGGTGCAAGACCGGACCTTGGCAGGCCGACAATAAGCCCGGTAATGTGTAAAGAAAAATTTATGGAGAGTATGTGAAGGCAGTAATATTAAACTCAGGAGTTGGGTCCCGAATGGGGGATCTAACATTAAATAAATCTAAATGTCTTATTCTTCTTAATCGTAATGAGACTATACTTTCAAGACAGTTAAGTATGCTGATTGATGCAGGTATTACGGACATTCTAATAACAATAGGACCTTATGGGAACCAGATACCGGATTATGTAAAACAAATTTTCCCCGATTTACATGTACAGTATGTGCGTAATGATGAATTTAGTTCTACTAATTATATTTATTCAATGTTTTTAGCAGATAAATTAATTAGGGAAGAAATTCTTCTTATGCATGGTGATATTGTACTGGAGGAAAAGGTCCTTTCAGATATTATTACAAGTAATAATAAAGATGTAGTTATTATTGACTCAACGGTAACTCTTCCTGAAAAAGATTTTAAGGGAGCAGTTGCTGGTCCTTTGATTACAGAAATAGGAATAAATATTAGAAAAGCAGACAACGTATTTTTTCTCTTACCAGTCTATAAATTATCAGGTAGTTTTATGAATAAATGGATGGATGAAATTGCAGTTTTTGTCAGCCGTGGTGAAAAAAGTGTATATGCAGAAAATGCTTTTAATTCCATTTCATCAGAACTGGAATTAATTACCATGGATATTAAAGGCGGGTTCTGTATGGAAGTGGATACTGAAGAAGATTTAGAACTGGCAAAGGTTAAGATAAATGAATAAAACGATAATATATAATGAAGAAAATTCTTTACTCCAACTGGGTGATTTAGCAGTAAAGAACAATTGGGAAAAATTATTTTTTGTAACCGGCAAAAAATCTTTTGAAAGCACCGGTGCTAAAAAAAAGATACTTGATCAGTTTTCTATGGCTCAGGTAACTTTTTTTAATGACTTCGAAGTAAACCCAAAACTAAATGATGTTTATAAAGGTATAGATATATTTTCCAGTTCAAAAGCAGATGTTATTGTATCTATTGGCGGTGGTACAGCTATAGATATGGCAAAACTGATTAACAGCTTATCCTGTGTAGATGGAAATCCTGAAGATTATGCAACAGGAAAAGTAAAAATAGACAGAGTTGCAGTTCCCCATGTGGCAGTACCAACAACCTCCGGATCCGGAAGCGAAGCAACACATTTTGCTGTTGTCTATGTAAATGGTTCCAAATATTCTATGGCTTGTGATCTGTTGTTGCCGTCTTATGTAATATTAGACCCTAATTTAACCCTATCTTTGCCACCCTATATAACTGCCTATACAGCTATGGATGCTCTTTGTCAGGCAATGGAGTCATTCTGGTCTGTTGGTTCCACAGAAGAATCATCAGAGTATTCTCTAAAAGCTATACAACTGGTTCTTGAGAATATTAAAAATGCAGTCAATTCTCCGGATATTAATAGTCGTAAAGCACTGCAGGAAGCTGCAAATCTTGGTGGAAAGTCTATAAATCTTTCTAAAACAACTGCCGCTCATGCATTGTCCTATTTTCTTACTTCAAAATTCGGTCTGCCCCACGGCCATGCTGTTGGCCTAATGTTTGGCTGGGTATTTGAGCAGAATTCGCAGGTGGAAGATTCAACTTGCAATGATCCGAGAGGTAAAAGTTTTGTGATTTCAAGACTGGAGGAGCTTGCGGAGTTTTTTAATGTTGAAAAACTTGAGGATTTTCCCGGTGTCTTCTACGGCCTAATGGAAGATATAGGGCTTAAAATTGATGCAGTTACTCTGGATTTTAAAACGGTTGAAAATCTTTTTAAAAGTGTAAATATTGAGAGGCTTGGCAACAATCCGGCAAAGATAGATTTATCTTCTGCAGATGGATTTATTGATTTCTTCAAGCAGATAAAGGGAATATAATCAGAATATCATAGTAGCATACTATAAGCTTCTATAATAAGAGAATCCTCAGTTAAACTGGAATTGAGATTAAGGTATCTATTTAAGTACAGGAAACAAAATTGAAGACAGGTATATATAAATCGGGAAGAATAAATCAAAAATCTGACAAGAGCATAGTAGG
>DAOWMA010000059.1 GCA_030643345.1 Spirochaetaceae bacterium | reverse complement strand
TCTTTAACTACCTGTAAGCGTACATGATCACCTATATATTTTAGTGTAATCAAAACATCAATACCCATTATCTTACCTTCAAGATCGGCAGGAACACCATTTGCATTAAAAACAGGATCTTCCCCTTTAAGGGAAACACTGAACCAAACTTCTATGTTAACCTCTTTTGCAAAAGCTTTTAATTTATCAAAATCTTCCTGTGCTGCTTCTGAGAGATTGTACCCGTCAAAAATAACAGAATCTGCAGGGAAATTCCCATCTGTAATCATGGCTCTTAAGCTTGTAAGGACCTGATCAATAGTAGTTCCCTGACTATTAAAGTTCATTATTACTCTATTTTTAATAATTTCATCATGAATATCGACTGCATCTTCAAGGTCCCTCTTCTTTGCAATCTCTTTAAAGATATCCTCATACCAATTAATTATATGATCAACCTTTTGAGAAAAAGATACATGTATAACATGTCTTTCTCTAAAAAGCTTATCTGTAGCAATATGAACAAGGCATGCAGTTTTTCCAACTCCTTTCTTTGAAGCAACCACACCGATATGTCCTTTTCCAACACCACCGTTTATTGATTTTTCAAAAACCCTTAAAGGGCCTCTTTTATTTAATTCAGACCGTACCATTGATAAATCCCTCCTGCAATAACCTATTTACCAGATTCTTTTCTTCGTTTTTCTTCATAATCTTTAATAAGCTCCTCTGAAATACCCTTCGGCACTTTACCATACTTAAGAAACTCCATTGAAAATTCCGCTTTCCCCTGTGTCAGGGACCTCAGTGTAGTTGAAAAACCAAACATTTCGCTTAAAGGAACTTCCGCATCGACAGTTGAAAATGTACCTTCATCTGCAGAACTTACAATTATACCCCTTCTCTGGTTAATAGAACCAAAAACATTTCCCTGAAACTCTGTTGGTCCCTCAACTGCAACCTTCATAATTGGCTCAAGAATTACAGGCCTGGCCTTAGCATAAGCCTCTTTAAATGCACCTTTTGCAGCTGACTGGAACGCCATATCCGATGAATCTACAGAGTGAGACTGACCGTCATTTATAGTTACTTTAACACCTACTATGGGAAAACCTATCAAAGAGCCTTTTGCAAGAGATGCCTTAAAACCCTTATCACAGGCGGGGATATACTCTGTAGGGATTGAACCACCTTTTATTTTATTTATAAACTCGTATTCACCCTCATCAAGAGGTTCCATAAACCCTGCAACACGGCCATACTGACCGGAACCACCGGATTGTTTCTTATGAGTATAGTTGAACTCAGCCATTCTGCTTATTGCTTCCCTATAAGCAACCTGAGGCTTACCTATTTCAACCTCTGCATCATACTCACGTTTCATTCGTTCAATATAAACTTCAAGATGAAGCTCACCCATTCCCTGAACTATGGTCTGATTCGATTCCTGATCGACAAAGGTCCTGAAAGTAGGGTCCTCTTTGGTAAATCTGTTTAAGGCTTTTGCCATATTATCAGCTGCCTTTTTATCTTTTGGAGAAATTGCAAGACTTATTACCGGAGCAGGTACAAACATACTTGTCATGGAATAGTTAAGACCAGTCTGCACAAAAGTATCGCCCGAAGCACAATCCACACCAAAAAGAGCTGCAATATCACCACATTCTGCATCAGTAATATCTTCCATATGGTCCGCGTGCATCTTGATCAGACGACCAACCTTAAACTTCTTTCTACTTCTTGTATTGTACAGTTCACTTCCTTTTTTAATATGTCCCTGATATACACGGATATAGGTAAGCTGACCATACTGACCATCTTCAAGCTTAAAAGCCAGAGCCACATTTGATTTTTCAAAATCATGTTCAAGAACAACCACTTCTTCTTCATTATCCAGATCAAGGGCAATATTCTTTACCTCTGTAGGATCAGGAAGATATCTGGTAGTAGCATCAAGAAGCGCCTGAACACCTTTATTTTTATAAGCAGATCCAAGACATACAGGGGTAAGTTCCTGAGATAAAGTTCCTTTCCTTATGGCGTCATGGATCATATCTTCTGTTACACTCTCTTCCATCATTGCTTCCATGAGTTCATCGGAAAACATGGAAACAACATCAAGCATCTCTTCCCTTTTTTCCTCAGCACCGACAAGGAGATCTGCAGGAATATCGGTTATCTCAATGTCTTCACCTTCAGGACCACGGTAATATACAGCCTTCATGGTGACAAGATCTATCAAACCTTCATGCTTGTCTTCCAATCCAATAGGAAGCTGAATCATAACTGCATTATGTCCCAGTTTTTCCACCAGCTGGTCTTTAACCTTAAGGGGGTCCGCTCCGGTACGATCACATTTATTAACAAATGCAATTCTTGGAACATTATACCTCTTCATTTGTCTGTCAACAGTAATTGACTGGGACTGCACACCGGCAACTGAGCAAAGGACCAGAACGGCACCGTCCAGCACTCTCAGTGCTCTTTCGACTTCAATTGTAAAGTCCACGTGTCCGGGAGTATCAATAATATTTATAGCATATCCCTTCCAGTTAACACTGGTTGCAGCAGAAGCAATTGTAATACCTCTCTCTTTCTCCAGCTCCATTGAGTCCATGGTTGCGCCGACTCCATCCTTTCCCCGAACTTCATGAATAGAATGTATTTTTTTACAGTAAAACAAAATACGCTCTGTTAAAGTTGTCTTACCAGAGTCAATGTGGGCACTAATACCAATATTTCTCATTTTAGAAATATCTGTGTTCATAGAAACTTATACCTCGCAATTTATAGATAGCCCTCTTTTTTCCTTGAAGGCTGTTTGATCTCATGTTATTATTGAACAGTTAAAGAAAAGATCTTGAAGCAAATTTAGCCTGATTCACTATTCAGGCTGGGATTCTACCGTAAAAGTGTGGAATATTCAATCCCTTAAGACTTCGTTATGGGGAAAATTTATATGAGTACTAATTACACCGATCTCCTGTTAGAAGCAGGGAAATTGTTCCATCACACAAAATCAGGAAAAGAATTTTTTGAAATTATTGTTGAATATACAAATAGTGCACTGAAACCTGACCTCTGCTGCTTTTTCCTAAGCCAGAAACCAGGTAATAATCTAAAACTTACAATAAAAAAAGGATTTGCTGAAACCCCGACATTTCTAAAAGAACAATCAGAATTGATAAGTTTTTTAAACGAATCGGGTGAAATTGTATGTCTCAATACAAGAAAACCAAGCCCCTTTGCAGAACTTTTATTATCTGACACTATGAAAAGTGGTCTTGCTGTCATGTTACTTCCCGAAGGAAAGGAAAATGGAGTTCTTATTGTTAATTCAAGGCAGCCTTTCTTCTTTAAACGCAATGAAATTACGTTTCTTGAAAATATCAGGAGATTAAAATGAATTTTATCATTATAGCTGCATTACTAATTATAGGTGTAGTTTTTTTTAGTATTTTACTAACATATTTTATATTAAAAAGGAGAATCCGAAAAAACATAATTAAACAAAATTACACTTTTAACTATTCAGACAAGGTTCAACTATTTTTTTCATCTTATATAGAAAAGCTTTCAATAAGACATGGCCTTAACCTGCCTGTTCTTCTTGGTCTGGATAATCTTTGGATAAATCAAATTAATAAAAAAGGGAACAAAAAAACAATATCCAGAGTATTGAAGTACTCTCCTGACAAAAGTCTTTATTCTGTAATGAGATCTGTTTTAAAAAATGAAAAGCTCAGACCGGTACTTTTGGAATGGATAGATAAAAGCGGGGAATTTTTAGTTCTTAGAAAAATTGCACTCTCAGGAAATGGAGAAGAATTTGACGGCAGTAAGGCCCTTAATTTTTTTAGCGGTAATGTAGATGAAATTAATGAAATGATGGGTGACTTTGAATGGAAGTCACGATATTTTGCAATTAATATTCTAATACATGATAAAGGGGAGCGAAGCCAAAAGGCTGTATGGGAAAGCTTTAGAGATTCCAGTGTGCCTGTTAGAATTACAGCAGTAAAATTATTTAAAACTGAAAATCGTAAAAAATTGTATAAAGTCCTTGAATCATTGATTCTGGATGATCCTTCATTTAAAGTTAGAAAAGCCGCAAGAGAAAGAATTAAAATGGACCTTCAGGACCTTTATAAAATAACCCCTTTCGAACTGGGAATAACACAACAACTTCATTTAATTGAACTCCTTGATCCTGAATCAAAACAGGATGAGAACATTGCTATAGAGTTTATGAAAACAGGCAACAAAGAACTGGAGCTGTATGCCTCAAGATTTCTCTTAAAAAACGGTTCTCTAAGAAAGTTATTCTTATCAGCCGATCCAGGCTATGCAAAAGGATTCGAAGACACATACTCAATATTACAAATAGCGGTTGGGGTGGATTGTACATCTTTTATAGATCTTTCTGGTAACAATGTGCTTCCTGGATCATTACTACTGGCATCAAGAATCCTTATCAGCATTGGAAATCGTAATATAATTACAGACCTTCTACAGAAAGTAATAAATCTTTCCAGAGAGAAAGAGAGTATTCATCCATACAAAGAAATTTATGAAAACACAATAATATGTACCTGCAGACGGGGAAACGATGAAGCACTTATACTGTTAAATTCTGAAATTAAAAGACGCAAATATGATTATAAATTTCAGGAATGGATTCTTGGAACACTTCCAAGAAACAGAGAAAATATTTTTGTTCCTACACTACTGGATTTTTTTAAAGATGAAAAGTATGAATCGAAGATTGTACTTAAAAAAACATTAATTCAATTCCCTGTGTATACAGTTTTACCTGAAATAATAGATATACTAAGATCTGAAAAAAGAAAATGGCCGCATAATATCCGGATAGAAGCTATAAAACTGCTCGGGGCCTTAAATTTGCCCCACTGCACCCAGTATATTCTTGAAAATCTCACTATACTTCCTCTTGAGGATGCAAAACACTACTCAAGGTTGCTAATAAAAAATGACACTCAAACATTCAGAAATAAAGTTAAAAATATTCTATCATTCGGTGACGCTGCTTCAATGGCACATCTTATTGCAGCTCTGCCCGAAACAGAGTGTAAAAACTTTTTACCTGAAATAAAACAAGCCCTGATGGATAGTAACCCTGAAGTTAGAATTGCAGCAGTTTGGGCATTAACAGACTATAATAAAGGAGAATTCCTTTCTTCCTGTTTTAATCTTTTAAGAGATCCTGTTGAAGATGTTCGAATAGAAGTGGGAAAAACACTTGGAATTGTTGCAAATCCAGAATCAATTCTGGTCCTAAAACAAACCCTATTTGATAAAAATGAAAGTCTTACGGTAAAAAAAGCTGTTCTCCATGGGCTGGCAGTTTCACATTCAAGGGAAGCTGTAGATATTATACTTTCAAAGTTAGAGGAAAACATTGAATTAGTGGAAGAAAGTATAGTTACCTTAAGTAAAAAAGCAAGTCAGGAATAATTAGTAAAAATTCTGAAATTTATGGACAAAACAACACCTGTAATTAGAGAAAATATCATTAAAGCTGTTAAGCTAATGGGAGACAAAGTAGAAACAATTATTGAAAAATTGCTGTTCAGTGGGAGTAAAATACTCCACAAACATGCCGTCGCCATTTTGGAGGACTCAGGTATAATTGATCTACGAATCAGACAACTGGCACATCGAAATCCAACAATAAGAAAGACTGCGGCTGAATTCCTTGTAAAGGCAGGGACAAAAGCAGCTTTCCGTGGTATCATTTTAGCAGCCAAAGATCCGGATAAAGAGATCCGTATACAAGTAGTAAAAGCTCTGGATCAGATGAATTCCCCCAAGGGTCTGCCAATCATGGAAGAGTTAAAGAATGATCCTGACAGGAAAGTAAGAAGGTACACACTGTGGGCACTGGAGAGATATGAAGCAAAAAATCTTGTTTAAGTTATTAACTTATGCGTTACTACTATCACTTCTGGTATCATGTACATTACACACCACATCCTCCAGGCCTGTTATTGAGAATCAAATAAGAAGTATTCTTGAACTTCCTACAGTTGAATATGTCTACAGAGAGGTGATCTATGTAGGGGAGGAAGCCAGATTTCTGGGATTTAAACATATTGATAAACGTCTTCTTTTTTCTATCGATATCATAATTAGTGCAGGAATTGATCTAACAAAGGAATTTGAAATTAGAAATATTGCAAACGGTGGTATGCAGATTATCCTTCCGGAACCGGAGATCCTCCTCGTAGATGCTGATGAAGGAAGCATATATCAATTTTTTGTAAAAGAATGGGGAGAAAAGGTCTCACGCCTGGATTACTATGATGAAATAGTTAAAAGCAAGGAAAATGTTACAGCCAATTCACTTGAAAGAAATATACTCATAAAAGCAAAAAATAATGCAGAAGAAATAATACTTAAAATATTTTTATTTTATGGAATTGAAAAAGTGGATTTTCGATGGAGAGAAATCAGTGTCAAATAAATCAAAAGGTAAAATGACTGGCAAATTAATAAAATTATTTTTAATTATCCTGTTAACACTGAGTGCTGTATTATTTACTCTTAAATTTGCCATACCTGATTTTAATTTTCACCTACCATTTATCTATACGAAAAATATAACAGCTACAGAAATAATACTCAAAAAAATAAATAAAATTTCCACATTGTCAACAGTGGAATATATATACAAATCTGTATTCCCATACGATTTTATTGAAAAAGATACACCATGGAGAAAAATTTTATCAAAGAGGATAAAGGGAGATGATCTTACAGAAACAGAAAATGAGAACCTATGGATTTTTGACCTATGCCAATCAATTGGAATAAATCTTGAATATGATACTTATGATTTTGTGGTAATAACATCTATAGTCAAGGCTGGATTTAATCTTGAAAATACTATAGGCAAAAATAATATTATTATCGATGGGAAAAATATCACTCTAAAAATACCTGGAATTATAATTACAAAATTCACAATAGAAGACACCGATAGTACAAGATATTCCTACCCGGATCTGGATGTTGATCCTATGAACTGGAAGAAAATTACAGACTATGTTGAAAGAAAAACAAGAATAAGAGTCATTGAAGACGGCATATTAAAAAATGCAGAAGAGAGAGGAAAAGATTTTATCAGATCCATCTTAATTGAATCAGGATGGGATAATATTATTTTTGTTCAGTAAGCCTCTTTTTTACTATCAGGAAGTTATCAAACTCATTTTTAACTTTATCTATAAGTTCAGAACACTCAGTACTTTTTCCCTCAGCCGCATATTCCAGATCTTTTGCTGCAGAAGATAGACGATTTATATATAAATTAGAAGATCCCCCTTTTATAGAATGAGCATCCTGTCTTAAAGCATCAAAATCACCACTTTCTAAACTCTTATACATGGATAAAATCTGCTCTTCTACTTTTGTAATAAATCCTCCAAGAAGATTCATAACAACACTTTCTTTTCCCATAAATACTTCTATGGCCTGTGTAAAATCAAAAATTTCCTTATCAGAATCCAGATCAGTTTTTGCAATTTTATTATGCACAGGCAAACCTGACTCCTTGCGGCTGCAAAGCCATTTATCCAAAACAGGAATTAGATCTTTCTTTTTAAAAGGTTTTGTAAGAAAATCTGTCATACCAACAGAAATACACTTTTCCATCTCTCCCTTTATTGCACTGGCAGTTACTGCTACTATAGGAATTTTAGAACCCAATTTACGTATCTCAACAGTAGCTTCATACCCATTCATCTCCGGCATCTGAACATCCATAAAAATAATATCATAGGAACTGGATTTTACAGCTTCTACAGCCTCAAGCCCATTATTGGCAATATCCACATTATGGCCAAGATTTTTTAATATTGTTTTAAATAAAACCTGATTTACAGCATGATCTTCAGCAACAAGAATATTTGCAGATGCTGTCTCGCCAACAAGCTCTTCAAGCTCTTCTACATCTTCCAGTGTTGATATCCCTTCTACAAATTCTTCTGATTTATTCAGTACCTTTACAATTTCCTTAAAGAATACTTTCTTTTTCACAGGTTTATGAAGATAACCATCAAACCAGTTAAGAAGCTTCATTTTTGCTTCATTGGCACTTCTCCCAGTAGGACTTAGAAGTATTCGCTTTACAGAAGAAATTGTACTATCAGAATGAATCTCACTTGCAATCTGCCATCCATCCATTCCGGGAAGAATAAGATCTATCAAACAAAGATCAACCTGTTCATTTGTCCCACTTCGATTCCGAAGAAACTCAAGAGCTGACATTCCATCAGAAACTTCGTACACAGTACATCCGGCAGATTCAAGATAGGATTTAAGATAACCACGTATTTCAATATTATCATCTATAAGTAGTACTTTTGAATTTATTACGGGTATTTTAAGATCTGTTGAAGTTTCTGTAACTAACTGTTTGCCCATAACAGCCGTGAACCAGAATGTAGATCCTTTTCCCAATTTACTATCAACACCTATCTGCCCACCCATCAGTTCTGCAAGATTTTTTGATATCGAAAGACCCAGACCGGATCCTCCGTACTTTCTGGTTGTGGAGGAATCAACCTGAGAAAATACTTTAAAAAGTCTATCCTTTTTTTCTTCAGGAATACCAATCCCCGTATCAACTACAGATATTTTTAATTTAACTCGATCTCCCAGATCCTGGACCAGTCCAATTTGAACCAGAATTGACCCCTCGTGGGTAAATTTTACTGCATTATTAAATAAATTAACAATAATTTGACGAAGACGTATGGGATCACTTTTTAAAAGAACCGGAACATTATTATCTATAAAAATTGCAGTTTCAAGCCCTCTTTTATGGGCTTCAAGAGCTATCATATCTACTGCATTCTCTGCCATTTCATAGAGATCAAAATCAATCTCTTCGAGACTGAGTTTTCCTGCTTCAATCTTTGAGAAATCGAGAATATCATTTATTAGACCAAGGAGAACATCGGCAGAATATTCTATCTGCTGAGAATATTCCTGCTGCTCTTTATCAAGATTTGTATCACCCATAAGCTCAGACATACCAATTATTGTATGAATAGGAGTTCTTATTTCATGGCTCATGTTGGC